>CALDHV010000159.1 GCA_937902305.1 uncultured Clostridia bacterium | reverse complement strand
AAATTGGCGAAATAAATGGCGAAATAAATGGCGAAATATCTGAAGAAGAATTAGCGGTTTTATCGGTTTTTAAAAATATCGAGTCGTGCCCGTCAACCTGTCCCAATTTTAAATCCATAAACTCGGTACAGTCATACCGATAATGCACCACACGATCGACCACGCAGACCCGCTGTTTTTTCATATCGCCGGTCAATCCGCCCACCACGCCGAAATTAAGGATCAGCTCCACGCCGTATTTCGTGATGAGATATTGCACGCCGGCGGCGGATGCCGCCTCTCCCATTCCGGTGTGGATCGCATAGATCACCGTATCGCCCTTATTGATGCGATATACATCGTACCCGGCGGGACTTTCCAGCTCCTCATACTCGGAATAGTAGTCGAAAATCGCATCCAATTCAATTGCCACGATCAGTCCTATGGTCATTTTGTGCAGTCCTTTCTTTTTTCATCGATCCGATCCGCCTTGTCTCCTATGCGCGCCAGCGTATAGGCGGCAAACACGGTCATCAGTGCAAAGTAGGTCATCAGGTATTGACTTTTTGCCTCAAACAGCAGATGATAGGCAAATCCGCCGAGCATTACCAGCACCGGCACGAGCGTTTCCGTCGATTTTTTCTTCATCGGCACAGCCATCCCGACCGCAAACAGTGAAAAGGTCAGCAAATGATAGAAATGCATCCACACATCGAGGATCTTCCGCCCCGCACCGCTGTAGATGCTGTACAGCAGTCCTATCGGATCACCGTTATAGTGGAACTTGACCTGCGTCACCCACAGGGATTCAAAGCTCGGCTCGTTCCACTGGGACAGTATTTTCTGCTGGAAGAACCGACGCGCCATCGGCAGGTCGTGTGCAAACTCCGCCATCCGGTTTTTAAGGCTGTCCAGCGCCACCCGGTTGGCGACCGCCGTATCTCCCCGGGCATCGCAATAAATGATCTTCGACCATTGATTATACCACCCGGGCGCCATATCCGAATTACGCATCCCGGCGCACAGATATTGCAGTTGTCCCACACCGGCGCCGAAATAGGTGCCGGCGCGCCACGCATACAGTGCGATGATCGCTTTCATTGACAGCACCGGCAATGCCACGATTGCCACGATCGAAAACAGCCACCAATACTGCCGCTTACGGATGAAATCGACCGCCAGACCGAGCGAAACGGCGATAACGAAGATCATCGTATTATACTTTGCCAGCACGCCATAGGCGAGCAGGACGCAGATCGGAAGCAACAGCCAATACCGCCGCCGATCGTCCCTCTGCATCATTTTCACGGTGAAAACGGTCGCCCACACGCCTGCGGCAAAGCCCGGCAGTATCCCATACGGAAATCCGCAGAAAAATACCGGCTGGACACACCCGATCAGCAGGGCGGTCAGGATCCACAGGGTTTTGCGCCCGAACAGCAGGTGAGCGAGCCGTTGCAAGCCAAGATACAGCGCGGCAAGCGTGGCGACATTAAAGAGCTCTGTCACCACCGCGTTGCCGTCCGGGAACAGCCGGAACAGCGGCTCGGTCAAAAACACATAGCCGAGCTGGAACGGATATACGGAGAAATAGTTCATTCCGGCGTAGTAATCATCCGTGCGTAAAAAGGCGGTATAATCCCCAACCGCCGCGCCCTTGGCGGCGAGGAACACCTCCTCGGAATCGGCATACGGGATGCTCTGTACCAGCCACACCCAGTATGTGCCCGCCGCCACTGCGATCAGCGCAAGTGCGGCATACGCCGTCCAGGTCGGCACATTTTTCCAAAATCGCCCGAGGCGGCGACAAAGCCACGCAATCAGCAAAAAAGCGGCAAGCAACAGCACCGACCACAGGATGCTGTCGCGGCTGTATTCGACGATCTCGAATACCTCCTCGCCTTTCTTGAACACGGAGGTCTCGATCAGCGCGAAGAGAGCCACATAGCCGAACAAGATCGCCGCTAATACCCGGCAAAACCGCGTCAAGCGCTCCGCTACACGATCCAAGCGGTCTTCGGAACACATTGCCATCCCCTCCTTTGCACCTGTTCCTTTATACCACACGCGCGCCCGCTTGTCAACCCGGCGCGGGGTCGCGTATCCCCTTTTGGATAAAAACCGCATTTTTGTATTGACAGACCGCTCTTTTACCAATAGAATATAACTTAAGGAAAATAGAAAGGGGCTTGAAACATGAAAATGTCTGCGCGTATAGCGGCGATCGTATCGACGCTGGCATTGGCGCTGATGTTGCTGGTCGGGTGCGGCGCCGAGGCGCAATCCTCCGACACCGGCGATCAAAGCCTGCCGGAGAGCAGTTCCGTCTCTCCGAGCCGCACTAAGATCGGCAAGCGCACCAAGGCGGATGGCTCGGGCGATCAGCCCGGCACCCGCGTCATCTCCACCGGGCTGGATGTTTCGGACAGCAACACCGGCGGCACCGCGATCCGGCTGGTGCAGGACGGCGAGGCGGCTTTTCTCATCGTGCGCCCCAATTCCGCGTCGAACGACCAGATCGAGCTGGCGACCTATCTGCGCTCCGAGATGGACGAGCGCCTCGGAGTAACCCACGCGCTGAAAAATGACAGCGTGAAAAAGGACAAGGGCGACTATGAGATCCTGCTCGGGCGTTGCAACCGCCCCGAGAGCGACAAGGTGTATAAGGAGCTGTGCGGGCGCAAAAACAACGCCGCCGACTTCATCATCCGTATGGTAGGCAAAAAGCTGGTCATTATGGCGGAAAACGACAACGCGCTGGAAACGGCGGTGGACTATTTCCTCAGCCACTACTGCAAAAACAGCGCCTCGTTCATTTCCTCCGAGCTGAATGCCGTCAACCGCCCGAGCTTCAAGGCAATGTCCATCGCCGGGACGGATATTGGGCAATTCACGATCTGCATCGAAAAATACCCGTCCTACATCGTCAAGCTGGCGGCAGAGGAATTGCAGGAGTTCATCGCCGAGGAGACCGGCTACCGCCTCAAGCTCGTTCAGCGCCCGTCCACCGCGGCGGTATCGGCGCACGAGATCCAGATCGGGCCGCAGAACGGCTCTGTCAAGGCGACCTTCGATGGGAGCGGCAGGTTGAGCGGCTATGCGGGGGACGGACTGCTGAAGATCGACTACAACGCCTATCAGACCAAGATCAGCGGCGGCAAGCTGTCGGTCAACGGCGGCTCCACCTATGCGGTAGACGGCGGCGTGCAGACGCTGATGGGCGCTCTGCAAAAGACCCGCAATCTCCCCGCGACCTATACCAACAGCGGCAAGTACAGCAAGGGTGCCTACGAGCTGACCGGCGAGCAGTACGCGCTGACCTATGAGGACAATTTCGACTACACCACCGAGGCGCAGGTGCGCTCCCACTGGTATATCAGCAAGGACACGACCGAATCGTTCGACGGATCGCCGCAGATCCGCAACGGCGAATACGGCAACGACTACTATTGCAAGAACGGGATGCTGTATGAGATCACCCGCAAGAATGCGCTCGGCGCGGGCTATAACGCCGTGCGTCTGACCACGCAGGATAAGATGAACTTCAAGTACGGCTATCTCGAGGTGCGCATGGTGATGGCGACCCGCAACGGCGCCTGCTCGGCGGTGTGGATGGCGGGCGATAAGCTCGGGCAGAACTATATGGAGGAGATCGACATCAACGAGAACTTCGCCATCGACGGCTACTGGCCGAACCTGCATTGCTGGCCCGACCCGTCCACCGAGGTCGGACAAGCCGGGCACCTGGTGTTCCTCAAGGAGCGCGAGAACGAAGGCCCGGCGGTCAAGCCGAAGAGCGGCGAGCATTTCTATGATACCTTCCACTATCTCGGTATGGACTGGACATCGACTTATATCGACTTTATGCTGGATGGCGATGTCACGCGGCACGTCGGCACGAGCAAGAGTGAGATGCAGACGCTGGCGACCAATTCCATCTTCTACGCCAAGGCCGGCAGACCCGACCCGAAGCTGTATGTCAACACCTTCAACCAGCCGACGGTGCTGAAGCTTGCCAACGGCGTTTCGACCAGGGTCACGATCCAGCCGAACGGCTCGCGGGTCGGCTACGGGATCAAGAACCCGGACGAATATCTTGCCGAGCAGGGCAAGACGGTGGCGGATTTCTATGAGGTGCAGCTGGTGGACTATGTGCGCATCTTCCAAAAGCGTTCCAACAACAGCACGATGAGCATTAAATAGGTCGTTCCGACAAATCAGCCCCTCTGCGGTCATCCCGCAGAGGGGCTTGGTGTTTTTTCAGGAGGGGTTGCTCATTTCAAACTCGCAGATGAGCCGCACCAGCAGGTCGATCTGCCCGTCGGTGAGCCCGTCCACATCCAGCGTACGATGCTCATTCAGACCGAGCAGATAATCGGTCGAAACGCGGAACTCCTTGGCGTATTTGATAAGCATATCCAGACTGGGCGCCCGGGAGTCGGTCTCATAGGCGGATATGATGGATTTTTTGACCCACATCCGCTCCGCCAGTTGGGTTTGTGTGAGGTGCTTTGCTTCGCGCAATTCCTTGGCGATCTCGGAAAAATCCCGCATAGAACAGCCCCCTATCTTTTATTGCCGCATTCGATGTTCCTCTGTTTGTGTATCGCTTTTCCACAAATGCGGTACTCCTATACTATACCCGAAAAGGCTCGTATTTGTGGAATTATATATTGACTTTTGTGGAATTGCGTGATAGAATTGAGGGCAATAAACGGTTATGGAGGTAAACTAAATGAAAAGAAAACTGTTGGCTCTGCTTGCGAGCGTGTGTATGCTCGCGCTGATGCTCCCGGTGGGGATCATGCCCGCCAGCGCGGCGACCTATTCCGGCACCTGCGGGGATAACCTCACCTGGTCGCTGGACACCGCAACAGGTGTGCTGACGATTGATGGCACGGGCGCGATGACGAATTACACTTCTTCTTCCTCCGCTCCGTGGTATTCCTATCGTTCATACATCACATCCGTCACGATCGGCAACGGTGTCACCGGCATCGGATCGTCTGCGTTTTCCTATTGTGACAACCTTATGAATGTCACAATCGGCAAGGATGTCAAAGCCATCGGTATATATGCCTTTTCCGCTTGCGGCAGTCTTGCGAGTGTCACGGTAATAAGCGACAATCCGTACTTTTACAGCACCGGAAACTGCCTAATCGACGCGACGGCGAAAACTCCTGTTTTGGGATGGCAAGATGTCATGATTCCTAATGGAATTACATATATTGATACATTTTACAGTTGTACAAGCCTAACCGGCGTTGCAATCCCGGATAGCGTCACAAATATTAGATCGTCTGCATTTTCTTATTGTCATAGCCTTTCGAGCATTTCAGTATCGAATGGCAATCCGGTATATTACAGCGAGGGAAATTGCATCATTCAAAAAACGAACAAATCACTGATTGCCGGATGTAAAAGCAGTATTATTCCAACGGATGTAAAAAGCATTTCTTATATGGCATTTCGCGGTCAAGAGTTCCTCAATAGCATAACTATTCCTAACAGTGTTACCAACATTGGATACGATGCGTTTGTGCAATGCAAAAATCTTACAACTGTCACGATCGGCAACGGCGTCACAAGCATAGGTAATGATGCGTTTAAGTATTGTGACAACCTCACCAAAGCCTACTATCTTGGTAGCCGTGAGCAATGGAGCAAGGTGACGGTCGGGGAAAACAACACCGCTTTGACCGACCATCTTATATTTCTTTTTGACGCACCGAAACATACAATTGATGATACCATCGTCACGCTGGATTCCTTCCCCGGGTGCGAATATAGCTGTGACGGGGTCAACTGGCAAGCAAGCCCGGTATTTGATCAGCTCATCCCGGGTAGCACCT
>CALDHV010000158.1 GCA_937902305.1 uncultured Clostridia bacterium | reverse complement strand
CGCAGCAGACGTCAAGATGGTAGCGGCGGAAGTTCCCTCCGCAGTTCCGCAGGTAGTACTGAAGGTCCTTCTGCGCGACTTCCGAGACCATGTGCGGGAACTTGGGCGTCGTGTAGCAGAGGTAGTACTCGTAGAGTCCCGAGAACGGCAGGCCCGCCTTGAAGAAGCCCTCCGCCTTTTCGTGCCACGCGGCGTTGACGTCGTCGTCATCAATAAAGTGAAACTCAACGGGGAAACCCTGGGGGAGGATCCCACGGTCCGCTTGATCTGTATTGCCGCGACCGGTTACGATAATATCGATCTGAACTATTGCCGTGCTCACGGGATCGGCGTGGCCAACGTGGCAGGGTACTCCACGCAATCCGTGGCACAGGTGACGGTGGCCATGGCACTCTCTCTGTACACGCATCTGCCGCAATATACCGCGTACGTCAAAAGCGGTGCCTACTCCCGCGGCAGTGTCGCCAATAAATTGGAACCTGCGTATCACGAAATCGCGGGAAAGACCTGGGGCATCATCGGATACGGCAATATCGGCCGTGCCGTCGGCACCGTGGCGGAGGCGCTCGGCTGCCGCGTGATCGTCAACAAACGCACGCCCGTCCCCGGCGCGGCCTGCGTCGATATCGATACGCTGTGCCGCGAGGCGGATATCATTTCCGTGCATACGCCCCTCAATAGCGAGACCCGCGGGCTGATCAACGCGGCGCGCCTTGCGGAAATGAAAAAGGGGACCGTATTGATCAACGTGGCACGGGGCGCCGTGATGGACGAGGCCGCCGTGGCGGCCGCCGTGAAGTCGGGGCATCTGGGCGGTCTCGGGGTGGACGTCTATTCTTCCGAACCGTTCCCGAAGGAACATCCGTTCACGGAAATTGCCGATTGCCCCAACGTCTGTCTGACGCCGCATATGGCATGGGGCGCCTACGAAGCACGCGTCAGATGCCTTGCCGAGATCGTGGAAAACATCCGCGCGTTTGCCCGCGGAGAACGCCGTTCCCGCGTTGACTGAAAGCAAAGCGCACCCGTTTCTCCTCCGTGTGCCGAAGGCACGCTTCATAGGGCGCAGCCCTGCTTCATTTTTCATGCACCGCAGGTGCGCTTCATTCAAAAAACGCACTTCGTCTTGATCGGCGCGTGTTGATAAGGATGTTTTTTGAAGCATTTTCATCACGCGCCGAAAACGAAATAAATCCCTGCCGGGATTTGTGAAATATCCTGCGGATGTGAAATACGCCTGCGGCGTGTGAAATGCCTGCGGGCGTGAAAAAGGGATTTATTTCATTTCACATTGCGAAGCAATATTTCACAATCGCTATGCGATTATTTCACATTTGCCAAATGCAAATATTTCACTTATAATACCAACTGAAAAGAAAAACAGGCACATCATTTGATGTGCCTGTTTTTACTTATAAGTGCGCACTTACTCACCACATTCTGTGGTGGTCATCTCACAAAACTGTCCTTTAGAACACTCCGCATATGCGATGTGCTTTTTCCGCTCATCCTATCTCAAATCTCGATTTTCAGCTCGTTTTCCCCGACGGCGTCAATGGATTTGGCGTAGTGACGGATCAGCGCCGCCTCTATCATGTATTTGTCATCGTTCATATCAAATGTGATATGCTTCCATTGCGCGGTGACGGTGGTTTGGCTGTCCTTATCCGAGTAGGCGACATCCAAAATGATCTTGGCACGCTCGGAATACTGCTCCTTGAGCACCGGCATCGCAATGCCGAAGCAAAACTCCTCCAAAATGGCCTTGAGCTTGGCGGTAATATCGCCCGGCATGGAGTTTTTGAGCGCAAACATATCCACTGTTGAATACAGCGACAAAAAGTCGTACTGCGGGCTGTCGATCTCGACGTGCATATCTCTCAGCCGCAGGACAAATGCTTTGGTCTTTTCTTGCTTGGGGTGGTGGAAGATCTCCTCCGGTGTGCCCTCCTCATACAGAATACCGTCCGACAGGAAGAAAACGCGGTTGGCGACCTTTTCCGCAAAGCTCATATCGTGGGTGACCAGGAGCATCGTGTGCCCCTGCTGTGCCAGCTTTTTGATGACCGCCTGCACCTCGCTGACCATGGTCGGGTCAAGCGCGGATGTCGGCTCGTCGAACAAAATGACCTCCGGCTCCATCGCAAGCGAGCGCGCGATCGCCACGCGCTGCTTTTGTCCGCCGGACAGAGTGGACGGGTAGGCGAGGGCAAACTTTGCCAAGCCGACATCCTCCAGTAGCTGCATCCCGCGCTCGTAAACCTCCCGCGGGCGCTCCTTTTTGATATGGATGGGCGCATAGCAGACGTTCTCGATCACGGTCATATGATGGAAAAGATTAAAGCTCTGGAACACCATCCCGACCTTTTCGCGCATTTTGTTGAGCGGATAGCCGGGGGCGGTGATGTCCTCCCCGTTGATCCGTATCGTCCCGGCGGTGGGGCGCTCCAGCATATTGATCATACGGAGCAGGGTGGACTTACCCGTGCCGGACGGCCCGATGATCGAAATGACGTCCCCTTGATGGATGGTGGCGTTCAAATGCTCGATCGGGGTGACGGCTTCATATTTTTTTTGAAGATCAATAATCTCAATCATTTTGAAAACCTCTTTAATATCCTTTCCGCCGATCTCGCCTGAGGATCGACCCGGATTTGAACGATCCGAATGAGCAATGTCAACAGCCAGCACAGGATAAGATAAATGAGCGCGCAGGCAATGATCGGGAAAAACGCCTCATAGGTGCGTCCGCGAATGATGTCCGACATTTTGGTGAGGTCTTCCACCGCGATATAGCCGACGATGGCGGTGCCCTGCACCAGCGAGACCAATATGCCCTTGTAGGCGGGGATGAACTGCCTCATCGCCTGCGGCAAAATGATTTGCAGGAAGGTTTTCATATCGGTAAATCCCAAGCTGTACGCGCCCTCCAGCTGACCGGCGTCGATGGATCTGACTGCCGCGGCGAGGGCGGAGTAGACCGACAGCGATGTACTGACCGAAAATGCGACCGTGGAAACCCAGATGCCGGAAACGGAGGAACTCCCGAACAGGATGTAATACATCACCATCAGCAGGATGACCGTCGGCAGACTGCCAATGATCCAAGACAGAAAATCAAAGATTTTCCCGGCGATCTTCGTGTGCTTGCGGCAAATCAAATAGATGATAAAGCCGAACAGTGTGCCGGCGACGGCACTGCACAGAGAGATCAGAAGGGTATTGCCCAAGCCGTGCAAAATCAGCTTCCAGCGGCTTTCCACGACAAAGGTCTTGTAAAAGCTTTTCGCCAGCCCGGCAAAAAAGCCGGTGTCGTCGCTCTGTGCGCGTACGAGCATACGGTAGCCGCTCGTCAAATACGGGTCGCTGAAATCCACGCTTTGCTTTCTTTCGTCATTCATGGCGATGTCGGCAAAGCCGATATCGCATTTGCCGGTCGTGACCGAGGCGAGAACGCCGCTGAAATCCAAGACCTTCATTTCGGGCGTATAGCCGCGCGCGGCGCAGAAACGGTAGAACAGGTCGATCTCCAGCCCGGCGGGCTTGCCGTCCTGCATATAGTTGATCGGCTCGGTATTGCAGACGAACGCTCCGGTCAGCGTGCCGCCGGTGCCGGTGGGGATGTCGGTGTTGACCGCCATCTGATCGCTGTTTTCGATCCAGCCCTTGCGGAGCGTTTCCAGCGTGCCGTCCTTTTCGATGTCGGCAATAAAGGCGTTAAACTCCCGGCGTATCTCCTGCGCGTGATCGTCGGTTTTGCAGAATACGGCACCGATCTGTTGGTCGCACAGCGAGCCGGGGAGACAAGCAACACCGTCGATCTGCTTGAGAAGCGAATCGATGATAATATCGTCCGTCAGGCAGACGTCGATCTTGTTTTTCATCAATGCGGATACGGTGTCGGACAGTGTATTGAAATATTGCGCGGGGCAATCGGTCAGCCGTGTGCGGCACAAGGTCTCGCCCAGCGTACCGCCGATCGTGCCGACACGCACGCCGTCTTTGACATCGGCGATCTCGGTCAGTGTTTTTTGGGGTTGACTTTCGCCGTTGCACCCGCACACAAGGGTCATTATCAAAAGGAGCGGCAACAGGCAAAGCAACGCTTTTTTTGCGATTTCTTTCATGCTCTCACCTTTTTGTCCGGATTTTTATAAAATGATAGCACACATTTTATAAAAAAACAAGAATAAATATGAATAATGTCCCAAAAGGATGTATATTTTTTACACCAAAAAGGACTGTCACCGCTATCGGTGACAGTCCTTTAGCCAATGCACAGAGCGATCAGATGCCGTTTTCGGCAAGCTGTTTCAAGATATGCTCCGCCAGGCGCTCATAGCCCGCCTGAGTAAAATGTACGTGATCGTTGGCGTGCAGGGAGTCGTATTCCAGCGCCACGGTGTGCAGGTCAATGCACGGACAGCCAAACTCCGCCGCAAGCCTTTGTGCGATCTCGTTGCGGTGGTCAATGGTGGCGTTGCGCTCGTCCTCGCCCTGTAGATTGGTCGTCAGAACGACGAACAGCGGCGCGTCGGAAACCGAGCGCAGGAAGGTCAGCATTTCGCGGTATTTTCGCTCATATTCTCCGTCGGAGAGATGCCAGCCGTGCAGTCCGTTATTGAATAAAACAGCGTCCGTGTGCGGCACCTGCTTAAAAAACAGCGCCAGCGAATCCTGATAATACGGATTATCCAATCCTTTGGAGGTGCCGAAGCCGTCGAACAAAATGGTATTTCCGGACAGCTCTGTGGCAACATGGCGTGTGGCGCAGGAGATGGAATCGCCGATATAGACCACCCGCTTGGCGGTCGTATTCTCGGTATGCTCCCACCACACATTATCCCATTCAAAGGTCTCCAGGGGAGAGCGAGTTTCCTGTTTTTCGTAGGTGAAATTGCTCATTTTTATCCTCCTTAGCCTAACAGGAATAGTCCTAACCAGGTTTGAGCGGGCGGATTTTCCGTTATGCTTTGTTAAAATACTCGTGAATGCGAA
>CALDHV010000157.1 GCA_937902305.1 uncultured Clostridia bacterium | reverse complement strand
CGGACGGTCGAGCGCGCGGTCAAGTCGGGCGGGAAGCTCGGCGTCGACCTCATGACGATCCATTCCGTCGGCGGCAAGGCGATGATCCGGGCGGCGGCGGACGCGGCGGCGGAATTCGGCGCGAACGGGCCGAAGATCCTCGCCGTCACCGTGCTCACGTCGCTCGACCAGGCCGATCTCGTCGACCGCAACCTCTACGCCTTCCTGCAGCCGTGCAACGAGGCGGCGTCGAACCGGTGCGAGGCGACGTTCATCACCGAGACCAAGAACGGCACGAAGGGCACGACGGGCATCCCCATCTGGAACCAGAAGGGCTCGACCGACGACACGACGGGCGGCCTCAAGCTCCTCGACGGCCCGGGGAACCCCCAGCCGAAGTTCAAGGTCGTCCTCTGCACAGAGCCGACGTACGATCCGTCGAAGGTCGTCGAGGACTTCGTGTCGCAGCAGTTCCCGATCAAGATCCTGAACGGCCGTCCCGGCTATATCAACTTTCTCGACGCGTTCAACGCTTGGCAGCTGGTGAAGGAGCTGAAGGAGATCCTCGGTCTTCCTGCCGTGACCTCCTTCAAGCACGTCAGCCCCACCTCCGCCGCCGTCGGCATCCCGCTGTCCGATACGCTCAAAAAGGCGTGCTTTGTGGACGACATCGAGGGGCTGGATGATTCCCCGCTCGCCTGCGCTTATGCGCGCGCCCGCGGCACCGACCGGATGTGCTCCTTCGGCGACTGGGTCGCGCTGTCCGACGTCTGCGATGTCACCACCGCGAAAATGATCAAGCGCGAGGTCTCCGACGGCATCATCGCCCCGGGCTATGAGCCGGAGGCGCTGGAGATCCTCAAGACCAAGCGCAAGGGCAACTACAACATCGTCAAGATCGACCCCGATTATATTCCCGATCCGCAGGAGCGCAAGCAGGTATTCGGCATCACCTTCGAGCAGGGGCGCAACAACTTCGAGATCAACCGCGCTCTGCTTGCCAACGTCGTGACCGACAACAAGACCCTGCCGGACAGCGCCGTGCGCGATCTCATCATCGCGCTCATCACCCTCAAATACACCCAGTCCAACTCCGTTTGCTACGCGGTGGACGGGCAGGCGATCGGTGTCGGCGCGGGTCAGCAGAGCCGCATCCATTGCACCCGGCTTGCCGGCACCAAGGCGGATACCTGGTTCCTGCGTCAGGCGGACAAGGTCATCAACCTGCCCTTCAAGCCCGAGCTGGGTCGCCCCGACCGCGATAACGTCATCGACGGCTACATCAATCAGAATGAGGAGGATGTTTGCGCCGAGGGCATCTGGCAGAAGTATTTCACCAGCCGTCCGGAGCCGTTCACCCGCGAGGAGCAACGCGCCTATCTCGCCACCAAGCAGGATGTCGCGCTCGGTTCGGATGCATTCTTCCCGTTCAGCGATAACATTGAGCGCGCCTATCGCAGTGGCGTGAAATATGTCGCGGAGCCGGGCGGCTCCATCCGCGATGACGCGGTCATCGACTGCTGTAACAAGTACGGTATGGCGATGGCGTTCACCGGGATGCGGCTGTTCCATCACTGATAGAGAGGACATCGGATCATGAAGCTTCTGGTTGTCGGTGGGGGCGGCAGAGAACACGCCATCATCAAGAAACTAAAGGAAAATCCGCAGGTCGATACCGTCTATGCCCTGCCGGGCAACGGCGGTATCGCGGCGGATGCGGAATGTGTCGATATTGCGGCGATCGACATTGCGGCGATCCGGGCATTTGCAGTTGACAACAGCATCGACTACGCCGTTGTTGCGCCGGACGACCCGCTGGTGCTCGGCTGTGTCGATGAATTGGAGGCGGCGGGCATCCCCTGCTTCGGGCCGCGGAAAAACGCCGCCATCATTGAGGGAAGCAAGGTTTTTTCCAAAAACCTGATGAAAAAATACGGCATCCCCACCGCGCAGTATGAGGTATTCGATGATGCCGCCGCCGCGCTTGCCTATTTGGAGACCGCGCCGCTCCCGACCGTCATTAAGGCGGACGGGCTGGCACTCGGCAAAGGGGTCGTCATCGCCGAGACCCGCGAGGACGCCCGCGCCGCCGTCATCTCCATCATGGAGGACAAAAAGTTCGGCAAAAGCGGCGACCAGATCGTGATCGAGGAGTTTCTGACCGGCCCGGAGGTATCGGTGCTGTCCTTTACCGACGGCAAGACGGTCGTGCCGATGGTGTCCTCGATGGATCACAAGCGCTCCGGCGACAACGACACCGGGCTCAACACCGGCGGTATGGGCACCGTCGCTCCAAACCCCTATTACACCCCCGCCATCGCCGCGGAGTGTATGGAAAAGATCTTCCTGCCCACCGTCCGCGCGATGAATGCGGAGGGGCGGACATTCAAGGGCTGTCTGTATTTCGGGCTGATGCTCACCCCCGACGGCCCCAAGGTCATCGAGTATAACTGTCGCTTCGGTGATCCCGAAACGCAGGTCGTCCTGCCGCTGATGGAAAGTGATCTGCTCACCGTTATGCAGGCGGTCACGGCGGAAAAGCTCGCGGATTGCCCCGTCCGTTTCCGGGAGCAAAGCGCCTGCTGTGTCATCATGGCATCGGAGGGCTATCCGACCCATTACGAAAAGGGCTTCCCCATCACCATATCCGCCGATGTGCAAAAGCAGGTCTATGTCGCCGGGGCGAAGCTCTCCGACGGCAAGCTGTTGACAAGCGGCGGGCGGGTGCTCGGCGTGACGGCGGTTCGGGAGGAGCTTGCCGACGCCGTCCGCGCGGCGTATGCCGCGGTGGAGCGCGTGCAGTTTGATAATGCTTACTATCGGCGCGACATCGGCGCCCGCGCACTCAAAGCGAAAAAGGAGTCATAAACGATGGTTTTCAGAGTTTTTGTCGAAAAGCGTCCGGGACTGGCCAACGAAGCCAAGTCCTTGCTCAATGATGCCCGCACCCTGCTCGGGCTGACCCGCCTGACCGAGGTGCGCATCCTCAACCGCTATGACGCGGACAACATTACGCCGGAGCTGTTCGATTACGCCGTGCGGACGGTCTTTTCCGAGCCACAGCTCGACATCGCCACCGAAACGATCGATCTGACCGGCTATACGGTGTTTGCCGTGGAGTATCTGCCCGGGCAGTTCGACCAGCGCGCCGACAGCGCGGCGCAATGTATCCAGATCCTCTCGCAGGGCGAACGCCCGCGCGTGCGCTCGGCGAAGGTCTATGCGCTCGGCGGCGAGCTGACCGAGGAGGACATCCGGCAGATCAAAAAATATGTCATCAACCCCGTCGAGGCGCGGGAAGCCTCGCTCGACAAGCCCGACACGCTGGAAATGCCGTATACCGTTCCGTCCGCCGTGGCTACGCTGGACGGCTTCTGTGCGCTTGACCGAGCGGGACTTGAGAAGTTTGTCGCCGACTACGGTTTGGCGATGGACGCCGACGATATTGCCTTCTGCCAGACCTATTTCCGGCAGGAAAAGCGCGACCCGACCATCACCGAGATCCGTATGATCGACACCTACTGGTCGGATCATTGTCGGCACACCACCTTTTCCACCGTCATCGACGGTGCGACCTTTGAAGACCCGCTGATTCAGCAGACCTACGAGGAATATCTTGCCCTGCGGCAATCACTGGGGCGGACGAAGCCGGTTTGCCTGATGGATATTGCCACCATTGCCGTCAAAGCCCTCAAAAAAGCGGGCAAGCTCGACAAGCTGGATGAATCGGAGGAGATCAACGCCTGCACCGTTAAAATCGACGTCGAGACGGACGGCGTGAGTGAGCCGTGGCTGTTGCTGTTCAAAAACGAAACGCACAATCATCCGACCGAGATCGAGCCGTTCGGCGGCGCGGCGACCTGCATCGGCGGCGCGATCCGCGACCCGCTTTCGGGACGTGCCTACGTTTACGGCGCGATGCGCGTGACGGGCGCAGCG
>CALDHV010000156.1 GCA_937902305.1 uncultured Clostridia bacterium | reverse complement strand
TCATTGAGTCGGAGCGCAACCAACCCGCCGCCCCGTGTGTTGACCTCGTCCATCCAATTGGCGGCGAGGCGGCGAACGGTGCTTTCGTCCAGCTCCAGCGCGGTGGCGATACGGCTGACCGGGACGGGCTCACCGCTGGCAAACAGGATCGCCTCGATCGCCGCGATATATTGCTTGTTATCCATCGTATGCTTCCTCCCCGACATTCATCGCCCGGATGTCCTCCGGCGATATATCCTCTTCCATAATGGGGCCCCACTGCTCCCGTGGGCGCATCTTGACCCGTTGCTTGTCCCCCTCACCGTCCACACGAATGCGCTTGGTCTTGATCAGCTCCAGCAGGGCGAGAAAGGTGGCAACCAGCTCGGATCTGGACTCGGCTTTTTCAAACAGTGAGTCGTAGCTCACCGAGGAGTGGACATACAGCCGCCGCAGCACCGCCGCAATGCGGGAGGAAACCGACACGATCCGGCGGGAAACGATATTGCGAAAGCTCTGCACCGGCGGGGGCAGACGCCGCTTGCCGCGTCCGGCGGCGGAGAGATAGGCGTCGTACATTTCGACCGGCCGGTGGGTACGGCGGTAGGTGAGATCCGGCTCGATCTCGGCGGGCGGACGGACGAACAGATCGCCGCCGACATAATCCGCGGCAAGTCGCGCCGCCATCTGCTGACAAAGCTGATACTCGATGAGCTGTCCGGATAATTCTCGGCGCAGCTCCTCGGTCTCGTCCTCATAGTGCGGCAACAGCATCACCGATTTGATGTGTACCAGCCGCGCCGCCATCTCGAGAAACTCGCTCGCCACATCCATATCGTATTCTTTCATCTGCTCGATGGCTGCGAGATATTGCTCCAATACCTGCGCGATGGGGATGTCGTAAATATTCAGCTTATTTTTCTGCACCAGAAAAAGGAGCAGATCGAGTGGCCCCTCAAAATCCGGTAGCTTGTAGGTCAAGGCTTCCATCGCCGTGCTCCTCCTTTCCTATCAGGTGCGAATTATCCTTCTAAAATCGGAACAGTGCGCGGATGCCGTACAGAAAGACCGTTGACAGAAAATCAAGCGGCTTATCCAGTACGCCGACCAACAGCAGGACGAACAGCACGCCGGTGATTTCGCGACTGTAGCGCTCGAGGGTATAGCTCCATTTGCCGGGGAGCAGCGTCGTCCACAGACGACTGCCGTCCAGCGGCGGGATGGGCAGGAGATTAAATACCGCCAGCCCGACATTGACCGACATCAAGATATTGGCGATCATCCACAGGACGTTGAGAACAACGATGTCGTGGATGAACAGCGTCGCCAGCTTGAACAGTCCGCCGGCGGCGATTGCCATCAGGAGGTTGGATACCGGCCCCGCCAGCGCTACAAGGATGGTGTCACGCTTGTAGTGGCGGAAATTGCGGGGGACGATGGGTACGGGCTTGGCGTAGCCGATGCCGACCACTACGATGGCGAGCGTGCCCCACAGATCGAGGTGCGCCAGCGGGTTGAGGGACAGGCGACCGTGCCATTTGGCGGTGTCGTCCCCGCATTTGTGCGCGACATAGGCGTGGGCAAGCTCGTGGAACGGCAGTACCAAGAGAATGATGATCGCATAGGTGGCAAACAAAAACAGCAGATCGGCCGGCTGCATATGACCGCGATTGTTGAGAAAATACAGTATCATCCGTGCGCCCTCCGTTAGAAGAATGAGCCAAAACCGGTAATATTATACACTGGCTCATATATGAAAACAAACATATTCCCATATTGTACCTACATCATACCCTTTTTCTTTGCAAAAGTCAAGGACGGAGTTGAATGTTTCCTCATACGCCGATCTTTCTTTTCGTTATCCTTTGCCTGTCGTTCGGTCGTAGGATCGTCGCCCGAAAAGTCTCAAAAATCGGCAAAAATCAAACTTTTTTATTTTCTTTGCAAAAAATACTTGATTTTTTCTGAAAAACCTGCTATGATAGCACCGTTGCTCTGTCGATGGGGCTTTTTCCCCATTTTGAAATGGCGCTTTTTTAGAAAAAGGAGGTGCAGAACTATGGCAAAATGTGATTTCTGCGGAAAAGGTGTTTCTTTCGGTATTAAAGTATCCCATTCCCACAGACGTTCCAACAGAACCTGGAAAGCTAATGTCCGCCGTGTCAAAGCAATCGTCGATGGAAAACCCTGCCACGTTTACGCCTGCACTCGTTGCCTGCGTTCCGGCAAAGTCACCCGCGCTATCTGACGTTTCATAAAATTGGGATGATTTTCCCCTACTGCGATTGCGGTAGGGGTATTTTCCGTATTGATCCGGATAAAATAGCTGAACCGAAAAAGGACCGCTCACGCGGTCCTTTTCTATTGCTCGTTTGTTTCTTCGGGGTTCTGCTCTGCCTTCGTTTCTTCCTCCGGTTCTTCTCCGCTCAGGATTCGGTAGATCCGGATCCCTCCGAAAAGCAACGTCAGAACCGGAAAAACAGCATACATCAAAGAGATCGGAAGCAAAAGCTGTTTTTTTTCTGCCGAAGCGGTGGATAAAAGTCCACACTCCAGCCAAAGGAAAAACAAAAGTACCAATACCGCAACAAAAGCGGTAA
>CALDHV010000155.1 GCA_937902305.1 uncultured Clostridia bacterium | reverse complement strand
TGTTATAACGTCTGTTCATTTTTTTCAAGATTTCAGAGTTGCCCGATTGCATAGGAATGTGGAAATATTCACAAACTTTTTCACACTCACCAACCGCACAAATCAAATCGTCTGTGATATCTGTTGTGGCAGTACGAGTAGCTGCAATCTCATTGGTAGGATTAGCGGAAGTACCTGCTTTTACAATAAGATTGGTAGCCACGAAGATGTTGGATCCGTAAGTACTACGCCATGGGATATTCCCACCAATAGCGGAAGCCCCATAAGAACCTATTGCCGTAACTTTACCGCCATTGATGTAGATGCCGGAGACAGACAACGCATATTCACTAGAGTCGTGCCACCCAGTACCGCCAATACCGGCAGATGAAGATGTAGTACTACCATTTGCCGTAACCTCACCACCATTGATGATGATGTTTGTTGTAGGTTTATTAGCAGCATATCCGCTACCGATACCGGCAGCACCGTCTTTTCCGCCATTTGCCGTAACTTTACCACCATTGATGGTGATGTTAGAGCCGAAACCATAATCTCCGCCACCACCGATACCGGCAGCGGCGTAGCCACCGGTGCCGCCGCAGCCCTTAACAGCGGCAGCATCATGAGCGAGACGGTCAGATCCACGCTGGCCGACGGCAGCGAGGAGGAGGTCTTTGCCACCCGCTACGGCTCGGTCTACAACACCCTGCCCACCGCCGACGGCGGCACCGAGGAGGTACCCGCCGGCATCGCGCACTATCTCGAACACAAGCTGTTCGAAAGTGAGGACGGCGACGCATTCAACCGCTTTGCCAAAACCGGTGCATCCGCCAATGCATATACGAGCTTTGAGCGTACCGCCTATCTGTTCCAGGCGACCGACAACATCCTGCCGTCGCTGGAGATACTGCTGGATTTTGTGCGTCATCCCTATTTCACTCCCGCGACGGTGCAAAAGGAGCAGGGCATCATCGGGCAGGAGATCCGGATGTGCGAGGACGACCCCGACCGCTGTGTGCTGTATAATCTTCTGCAATCAATGTATCACCGCCATCCGGTGCGCATCGACATCGCGGGTACAGTAAAATCTATTGCAGACATCACCGCCGATCTACTGTACCGCTGTTATGAGCGATATTATAATCTGCACAATATGGTGCTGGTCGTTGCCGGAAAAATCACTCCGGAGGAGGTCGAGGATGCGGCAAACCGTCTACCGACCCCCGCCCCGGCGTTTATCCCCGCCGATTTTACAGTCGATGAGCCGGAGGAGGTCGTCCAAAAGCGCGTGGAAGCCGCCATGCCGGTCTCCGCGCCGCAGTTTTACCTCGGATTTAAGGAGCCGCCCACGCAACCCGACCCGCTTTCCGTCGCCGCGGCGCGGCTGTTGCCGCAATTGATCGCGGGTAAAAGCACCGCGCTATACCAAGCCTTGCTTGATGAGGATCTGATCAACGACCAGTTTGGCTTTGAATATTTCAACGGCCCCGGCTACGGCGTGTGGCTGTTCGGCGGCGAGTCCGCCGACCCGGATAAGGTATGCGAGCGGCTGTGCACCGAGATTTGCCGGATGCAGGCAGATGGCATTGACCCGGAGCGACTGGAGGAGGCACGCCGGGCGGTATACGGGGACGTCATCTCCGGACTGGATGACCCGTCCGAAGCCGCCGAATGGTTGCTCGCCCACCGTATCGACGGCATCGAGCCGATGTCGGAGCTGGACGCGCTTGCCACAGTGACCGCCGAACAGCTCACCGCACAGCTTCGCCGCCGTATCCCGGTAGAGCACCACACATTATCGGTCATTCGACCGCTGGATGAAAAATAAGAAAGGATGATTGGAATGACCCCAGTTTTTACCGCCGGTCACTATGTTGATTTCCCCAACCTCGGTTGGCATCTGCCGATCAATGATGTGCTGGTGCAATTCTCAATTTTCGGCAACACGATCACGATCAAATGGTACGGTGTGCTGATCGCCCTCGGCTTTATGCTTGCCGTGCTGTATGGGCTTCGCCGCGTGCGGGAGTTCGGCGGCGACATCGACCGGCTGATCGACGTTGTGCTCATCTGCACCGTGATGGGCTTTGTCGGCGCGCGGCTCTACTATGTGCTATTCTGCGCCGATGTCAAGGAGTATCTTGCCGACCCGATCAGCATCCTGTACATATGGCAGGGCGGCATCGGCATCTACGGCGGCATCATTTTCGCCTTTGCATTCGGCATACTGTTCTGCCGGCTCAAAAAGCTACCGGTGCTCGGGATGTTCGACCTTGCGTCACTCGGCTTTTTGATCGGGCAGTGCATCGGACGCTGGGGCAATTTTGCCAATCACGAGGCATTCGGCTGCAACACCAATGGTCTGCTCGGTATGTCCAGCGGAAAAATTCAGGAGTACCTGCGTTC
>CALDHV010000154.1 GCA_937902305.1 uncultured Clostridia bacterium | reverse complement strand
GTCTGTTTACACCCGGGAAAGCATGGCACACGATATCGTGAAGCGAAAATCCATTGCCGGACACACAAGATATGATATTTGTTACAAGTGCGATGCCGAAAGAGTAGAAAAACACCCAAAACCACAGATGTATATACTTTGACAGTCTGAAGGGTTTTGGCATTTCGGTATATCCCACAAATCCACTGATTATGGCAAAGCAATTCACAGAACAAAAGGTTATACTCATAAACAGCATTGCGATGCCACAATAATCGCCCTGTGCCGTATTTAGCACACCACCGTAATTAACAATGTGGAGAACAACGACCATAAACATGGCCAAAAGACGCAAAAGGTCTATGCCGTAATTATGCGTGGATTTGTTATTTGTATTTAGTTGCAAATCTGTGTTCATTGTAAACTCCGTTAACATCAAGAATTCTCAGATGTTTTCTGCGAATCATCGGACGCGCGCCGATGATCCCGCACAATATACCGGGGGCGCCGCTTGACCTCATCGTAAATTTTAGCCACATAAAGCCCTATGATAACTTAATTTTTCTCCTGCGAACTGTCAATCCGTTCACAACTGTTCGGGTCCTCCGTCGTACATAAAAGTTCCCCGCCGGTCACACTAAAAACTTCCCGTCGGTGCGATCCTATTGCTTCAAAAATCAGTGTGACAAGTGATAACACGCTGATACAGACGCCTAACCAAAACCAAGTCGGGCAAAAGCTCATTTCCACCGTATGTTTCCCGCTACTCATATTAACGGCAAGCATTGCATTCGCTACACCGAAAGTTTCGACCTTTTTACCATCGACCTTGACTGTCCACCCATTATCATAGGGAACAGTAGTCATCAGTATGCCGTTTTCTGCCGCCTCGACCGTGCCCGTAATGTGGGTGTCGCTGAAAGAAGTTACCTTCATGCCTCCCTTTGCAAGCGCAGTTACCGTATTATAATAGAATTCCTCATTGAGAGCACAAACATATATATTGGCCTTTACCTTTTCTTCGGCGGTAATGCTCACCGTAACGGTTTCTCCCGTCTTCATTCTGCCGCCGTTAATCATATACGGTATTATCGGACTCATCGACCACGTGCCGTTGGCATTTTCTATATCAATTGAATCTGCTTTGGTGCAGTCCACATAGAAGAAATATTGCCCATCCTGCCCTATATCCGCCGTGAATGTTGCGGTCTTATCCTCACCGTCCGGGCTGATAGTGAAAGACGATGCCGAAGTATCAGCCGCAGAAACAATGGCGCAATCCACATCTGCGGTTACCTTCTGCATTTGCAAAATTTTCCGGCTGTCACCGGTCAGCGACTTATACAGCGAATTTTGGGTCACGACGGGATTATAATAATTTAGTTTCCATTTTTTAAGTGACTCCGGCACCATATATGCAAGCGGCAAAGCATCTTTGTTTTCAAAGATATAATATTTTCCCTTACCGTATTCGACACTGTCCAGCTTTTTAAGCCGATCATACTCCGCACAATCGGTATCCATAACGAGATAGCGTATGCCAAATAACGAATCAACCGACGGCACAAAACTCATATATGAATAGATATTAGTACCATTAGACTCAAATCCTAAAGATCTCATCATATAAGATGTTGTGTAATAGTTGTCGCTTGAAAAGAGCGTAATACCGGGATAACCGTACATCGCCGTATCCACCATCGTATGCCGAGGCAACATCTCCATGCGGTAAAATATTCCGGAGCTGTCTTTCTTAGCGTGAGCATCAGCGATATTCTTTGTCTTTTCTACAGCGGAATGTGCCGCAACGGTGTAATCGTTATCAACATAGGAAAAATGGTCGGTGTATCCTTCCTGCTCATCAAGCTTAACAAATGTATTTTCTGCACCCATGACGACCTCAGCCGTTACTACAAGTAAAAGAAAGCAGTACACCGTCCGCACCCGCAATATTTTTGATGCCGACATCGCCAAAATCATTCCGTATACACACACAAGCAAAAAGCTTATCAGTATGGGCAAAGCACTTATATTTTGCCTTTTGAATATCTGCGTAAGCAGAAGAAAAACCACAAATCCTACAACTGTCAGCACAATGCTTCGCAGACTAAGTTCACACAGGTGCAGCAGCACCTCATACGCCATCAGAAGCATTACGAAGCAATACAAAAAAGAATACCTGTAAGGCAGGTCATTTGGAATATGCAGCCCATGCCACAGAAGGTCAAGTTGGTTGATGAACATACTGAGCAACATAACCGCCCAAAGCCCGATATAAGTCACTCGCCGCCGCACAGGGATGCATTTTAGCGTAGCAAACAGCGGAAGCGCAATTACCGTCAGCATTCCGCAGGCAACATTCGGGAGATTGCCCGAACGAATCGTAGGATTGCTTCCGTATAGATGCTGAGAAAAAATATCAAGAAACGAAAAGTTCAGCTCAACGGTTTTAAACAGTGTTTCGCTTGCCGCCGAGGTATGCAAAAGGGCAAAAAAAGTCGGTAAAATAAGCGCCGCCGTCAGCCCGCCCGCCACGGCGGAGCCGCATAAAAATCTAAAAATGCCGTTACACAAATTAAAGGTGTTTTTCGGATGGCGCAGGATAAAAGCGATAAAATACAGTACCAGAAAAACGCAGATCATAAAACCGATATAGTAATTTGTGAAAATCAAATATGCAAGTGACAAAACATACGGCAAAAAGCGGCCCGTTCGCATTAAGTATTCAAGCCCCAGCACTGTCAGCGGCAGAACTGTTAGTGCATCCAGCCACATAATGTTCCAGGAATAAGCAAGCACATACATCATTGTTGCATAAAGGACAGATACCGTGGGTACGGCAATGTTCTTCCGTCCGTAGATATACTGAATGCACATAGCAAATGTGACTGCCGAGAGTGCATTTTTGAGAAGAGTAATGACAAGAATCGCCTCGGTTAATAGGTTTTCAGGAAACAGCACAAGCAGGAGATTGAACGGGCTTGACAGATAATATGCAAACGTTGGCAAAAAGCCGTTACCCAAGCCGAGATTGAACGAATAAAAAACATTTCCCCCGTGGAGAAACATATCACGCAGTTTGAAGAGCAATGGCGCATATTGCCAGTACATATCGACCATCATCGCAGATTTTTCACCCAGCGGCCACATACCGACATAGGTATATGCCAGCGCCATAATTCCAAGCGTCAGCACCCCTGAGATCAGCGGATAAAACCATTTTTTCGGTTTCTTCGGGATAGAGGTCGCCGGACGGAACAGTTCTTGCAATGCTTTGCACAGCATTATGACAAGCAGCAGAGTCAGTCCAATGTAATAGACCCATTTTTGCGCCGGATATTCAACATCAAATGTCCTGTTGTTCAGGACACCGAAAACAACGGCAAAGATGCCGATACAAGCGATGATTGCCATTACAATCACCGATTTGCGGTCAGTCCCCTGTTTTGTCATCTTTTCCGCCCCCTGTTTTGAAAAACATTCTGTAAAATGTATGGTTAACCATCACAACAGTTATATAAAATATAGCATATTTTCCCTTTGATTACAAGGGTTTTCGGCACCTCTTCTGCAGGTTTCGGCAAATGCTTTATCTCTCAATTATCATTTTTTCAAAAGCAAAGTCCCCTTTTAGAATCAATTTTTCTCTTGAATCTAAAAGGGGACTTTATTTTATTATCGGCATCTGCATTCCCGGGTCTCGAAATGGGATAAACTCCGGAATTGCTTCAGGATAAAAAAATATCAGGTTTTGTTTACTATTTGTTCATATTTGATTTTAAGTTTTTTAACAGTTGATTTGCCGGGTCAAAAATAGGGTGTTTTTCCCTATTTTTGACCCATTTTCGAATATATTATACCACAAGCAAAAATGCTTGCTTGCAAGGGCATTTTTGCGCCGAGGTTCAATAGGCAGACGGATCGCAGATCCGGCACACGGAGTGTGCGATCCTTGCAAAGCAAGGATTTCTGCCGATATTATACCATATTTTGTTAAGATGCATCCTTTATTTCGCCTTTATTTGCAATGGTTTGTGCGGTTTCAAGCATATTCTCCGCAAATATCGCATAGCCGGTGGTGGGATCATCGACCAAAACGTGCGTAATTGCCCCAATCAGCTTGCCGTTCTGTATTAATGGTGAGCCACTCATGCCCTGCACGATGCCGCCCGTCTGCGCCAACAGTGCCGGGTCGGTGACGCGGATATTCATATGCCGCGTCACTGCCGCGGAATGATACCGTATCTGCTCAATTTCTACCGTATACAGTGCCGGATGCGTGCCGTCCACCGTCGTCAATACCTGCGCCGCGCCGGTATGCACCTGCTGTTTGGTCGCCACCGGCATCGTGATCCCCTCCGTCGGCAACGCCGTCAGAATCCCATACAGCCCGTCCTCCCCATTGCGGGAAAGCCGCCCGAGCGTGCCGAGCGCAAAGCTCCCCTCCAGCTCGCCCGGCGTGCCGACCACGCTTTTCTTGACCCCGAAAACCGTCGCCGGCACGATCTCACCGCCCGACAGCGAAAAGGTCGTGCCGGTATCGCTGTCCGATACCGCGTGACCCAGCCCCGCAAACACGCCGCGCGCCGGATCATAGAACGTCAGCATTCCGATGCCGGCGGTGCTGTCCCGCACCCACAGACCGGCGCGAAATCCGCCGTCCTTCTGCCGCACCGGCGTGAACGCGGCATCAAAATCCACCCCGTCCCGCCGAATACGCACCGTCAGCGCGTGACCGTCGCACCCGTTGATCGCCGCCGCAACATCCTCGTTGGTGGTCATCTTTTTGCCGTCGATCGCCACTATGGTATCCCCGACCCGCAAGCCCGCCGCCGTTGCCGGATTACACGCGCCTGCCGCCGTCTCCACATCGTCCGCCCCGACGATCAGCACGCCGTCGGTATACAGCTTGATCCCGAACGGTGTGCCACACACCGTCACCGACGGCACATCCGACACCGTGACGGTCACGGTCTTGACCGGCAATACCCCAAAGAGCCTTAGCGACGCCTGATAGCTTTCCTCCGCCCGAATCGATGCCGCCGTCAGCGTGCTATCGGTCGGTCGGCTGTCAAAAATACTGCCGATATGCAGGCTTTCGCCCGGCGCGACCGTAAACGCCTCCGGCACGACGCGCTCACAATAGCCCACCGCCGCCAGTATCAGCGCACAGCACAGCGTCAGCACCGTAAAGCCGATTTTCCCCAAACGCCGCATATTGCATTTCTCCTTTCCATTGCGGTTATTCTGCCCGATGGACGCGAAAATAGGCGTGGAAAAATGCGGCGACGATTGACAATCCGAAAAAAAGCGGCTATACTGAAACTATAAAAGGAGGCGTTCTTATGTTGATCGGGCATACACTCGGCTACCGCGATTATGAAAAGGAAATGCTCAAGCTCCGGGATTACGGCTACGGCGCTTTCGATTTTCAGGGCTTTGTCAATACCGAGACCGAGCTGTTCATTCAGCACGATCGGATGTTTGAACGCTCGCTGATGGAAATGCGGCGCTATGCCGACGCAAACGGGCTGATCTTCTCCCAAACGCACGGCCCGTGGCGCTACCCGCCGACAGACGCGACCGAAAGCGACCGCGCCGAACGGCTCGAAAAAATGAAAAAGGCGATTTACGGCACCGCCATTCTCGGCTGTCCGTATATGGTCGTTCATCCGGTGATGCCGTTCGGCGTCACGGAAAAGCAGGACAATGAGCGCTTTATGGAGATCAACCGGACGTTTTTCGCCCGCCTGACCGAAATCGCCGCAGAATACCAAGTAACCGTCTGCCTCGAAAATATGCCGTTCCCGCAGATCCCGCTGACCACGCCGGAGCAGATCGCCGATTTTGTGCGTGCACTCGGCTCGGAGCGGCTCCGGGTGTGCCTTGACACCGGGCACGCGCTGGTGATGCACCGGCAACCCGCCGATGCGGTGCGCGATATTGGCAAAGACCTGCTCGCCACCCTGCACATCCACGATAATGACGGCAAAGATCACCACCGGATGCCCGGTTGTGGGTGCGCCGACTGGGAGGCATTTTCCGATGCACTCCGGGAGGTCGGATATGCCGGGTGCCTGTCGTTGGAAACCGAAGCCCCCGGGAGCTTGCCCGACGCGCTCCGAGAGGAATGGGAGCGGCTACTCGCCCATATCGCCCGCTATATCGCTGACCGCGCAAAATAAGAGTTGAATGGCGGGTGAGCGACGCGCGCACCCCACGAGTATGTACGGCATAACCCCATACACAGAAACGCAAAAAGCCCTTCGGACGAAAAGTCCGAAGGGCTTTGTTCAGCGGAGATTACGCGTTGATCTTGGAAACAACGCCGGAACCGACGGTACGGCCGCCTTCACGGATAGCGAAGCGAAGACCCTCTTCGATAGCGATCGGGGTGATCAGCTCAACATCCATCTCGACGTTATCGCCGGGCATGCACATCTCAACGCCGTCCGGCAGGTTGATCACGCCGGTAACGTCGGTGGTGCGGAAATAGAACTGCGGGCGATAGTTGTTGAAAAACGGGGTATGACGGCCACCTTCGTCCTTGGACAGGACATAAACCTGCGCATGGAACTTGGTATGCGGGTTGATCGAGCCGGGTTTGCAGAGAACCTGACCGCGCTCGATCTCGGTGCGCTGGATACCACGCAGCAGAGCGCCGATGTTATCGCCCGCCTCAGCGTAGTCAAGCAGCTTGCGGAACATCTCGATGCCGGTAACGACCGTCTTGCGGCGCTCCTCGGTCAAACCGATGATTTCCACTTCGTCAGACATATTGAGCTTGCCGCGCTCCACACGACCGGTGGCAACGGTGCCGCGACCGGTGATGGTGAACACGTCCTCGACCGGCATCAGGAACGGCTTCTCGTCGTCACGAACCGGGCTCGGGATATACTGGTCAACAGCATCCATCAGCTCGAGGATCGGAGCATAAGCCGGATCGCTCACATCGGTGGAGGCGCACTCGAGAGCCTGCAAAGCAGAGCCTTTGATGATCGGCGCATCGTCGCCGGGGAAGTCGTACTTGCTCAGAGCCTCACGGATCTCCATCTCGACGAGCTCAAGCAGCTCGGGATCGTCGACCTGATCGCACTTGTTCAGGAAGACCAGAACGGAAGGAACGTTAACCTGACGGGCCAGCAGCAGGTGCTCACGAGTCTGAGCCATGGGGCCGTCGGAAGCAGCGATAACCAGAATGCCGCCGTCCATCTGAGCAGCGCCGGTGATCATGTTCTTGATGTAGTCGGCGTGGCCCGGGCAGTCAACGTGAGCATAGTGACGGTTAGCAGTCTCATACTCAACGTGTGCGGTATTGATTGTGATACCACGAG
>CALDHV010000153.1 GCA_937902305.1 uncultured Clostridia bacterium | reverse complement strand
GAACACATTGTTTACCACCCAGTCATAAAGCGGGCGGTGATCCTCATATTCCAGCGAGCAGAGGGAGTGGGTGATGCCCTCCAGCGCGTCCTGAATGGGGTGGGCAAAGTCGTACATGGGGAAGATGCACCACTTGGTGCCCTGACGGTGATGCTCGATATAGCGGATGCGGTAGATGACCGGGTCGCGCATATTGAAATTGCCGCTCTCGAGGTCGATCTTTGCCCGCAGAGTCATACGCCCGTCCTCAAACTCACCGGCGCGCATCCGGGTGAACAGGTCGAGACTTTCCTCCATCGGACGGTCACGGTAGGGGCTGACGGCAGGGTGGGTGAGATCGCCGCGATTTTCCCGCATTTGGTCGGGGGTCAGCTCGCAGACATAGGCGAGCCCCTCCTTGATGAGTCGCACCGCCTGCTCATACATCACCTCAAAATAATCCGAGGCATAGTAAAAGCGGTCGTCCCAGTCGAAGCCGAGCCAGTGAATATCCTCTTGGATCGCATCGACATATTCCTCGTCCTCTTTGGTCGGGTTGGTGTCGTCCATACGCAGATTGCATTGTCCGCCGTATTTGAGCGCCGTGCCGAAATCAATGCACAGGGCTTTGGCGTGCCCGATATGCAGATAGCCGTTGGGCTCGGGAGGGAAACGGGTGTGGACGGTCTGCCCGTAGCAACGCCCGCCCTCCTGCAATTCTTCGTCGATGATTGCGTGAATGAAATTGGTCGTTTCTGACATAATGGCTCTCCTTACGCTTGATTTTCAAACGCCGCAACAGCCGCGTTGAGCCGTTCGGTGACGGCTTCCTTGCCGAGTAACTGCATAATTGCGCACAGATCGGGGGTGTTGCGCCGACCGGTGACGGCGATGCGGATGACGGTGCTGACATCGCCGACGTGCCCCTTGTATTGATCGGGCGATTGCTTATACGCCTTGACATCGGGACAGAAACCGTGCGGCTCACACAGCGTTTTTACCGTGTCAAACCATGTCTGCTTGTCCGCTGTCTCATCATAGATGCCGATATAATCACGTAAAATCGCGGCGGCATCGGCGAGGGCGATATTGTCGGGCAGGGCGTAATCGTTTTGATAGGTTTCCTCGAAGAAATAGGAAATATATTCCGGCACATCGCTCCAACGGGCAATATCCTTGCGCGGCTTGGCGTTGCCGCGATCAATGGAGAAAATGCCGGTCGCATAATCCGTGTCACGACGCAGCAGTGCCGCAAAATCGGGATCGTTCCCGTCCGCCCAAGCGAGCACCGCTTTCAGCACAGCGTCGGCGTCCATCTTGGCGATGACGGTCTTGCTGACATCATTGAGCTTGTCGAGATCAAACAGCGCACCGGATACGCTCATCTTTTTGAGATTGAACTTGAATGTGCGACGGTCGGTGCTCGGATTGGCGCGACGCCAGTCCTCATAGTCGCTGTTGGCGATGGTCAGCAGGTATTCCAGCACGCTGTCGGCAGGGTAGCCCTGCTGTGCGTAAAAGTGCATCGCCGCCTGCGGGTCTTTACGCTTCGAAAGCTTGCGCTTATTGCCGTTGTCCTCTACCATAATGGGGCTGACATGGGCATATTTCGGCGGCTTGAAGCCGAGCGTTTTGAAAAGCTGGAGGTGCTTCGGCACGGAGCTGATCCATTCATCGCCGCGGATGACGTGGGTGGTGTGCATCAAATGATCGTCGATCGCGTGCGCAAAATGGTAAGTCGGGATGCCGTCCGATTTAAGCAAAACGATGTCCTCGTCGTTTTCCGGCATCTCGATGGTGCCCTTGATCATATCGTCAAACTTGATACGGTTTTCTTCACTGCCCATCGAACGCAGACGCACGACAAACGGCTCACCCGCACGGATACGCGCCAGCGCGTCGGCGGGGTCAATGTCGCGACAGACGGCGTATTTGCCGTAATACCCGGTGCGCTCCTTGTTCGTCTCCTGCTGTTCGCGGGCTTTTTGCCGCGCCTCCTCGGTGCAGAAGCATGGATAAGCAAGATTTTTAGCCACCAGATCCTTGACATACGCCTGATAGATGGCGGCACGACAGCTTTGCTGATACGGGCCGTAGTCGCCGCGCACCTCGCCGGGGGCAACGAAGCCCTCGTCGATGGTCAGACCGAAGTCGTTGATACCCTTGAGAATATCATCGGCACCACCCTCGACCTCACGCTTTTTGTCCGTGTCCTCAAGACGAAAATAGAAAATACCGTCCGAGGCATCGGCGGTCAGCCGGTTGATCATCGAGGTGAAAAACGTGCCGAGGTGCAGGTAGCCTGTCGGGGAGGGGGCGATGCGGGTCACGCGTGCGCCCTCCTTGAGCGCACGCTCCGGATATTGCGCCTCATAGTCCGCCGGGGTTTTGTCGATGGACGGGAACATTTCCCGTGCCAGTTCATCATATACTGACATCAAAAGCCTCCGTAGCCTAACAGGAATAGTCCGAACCCGGTTTGAGCGGGCGGATTATTCCTGTTAGGCTATAGTATAACACAGAAAGGGAGGTGATGCAAGCGATTATTCGGGGTCGATCTGCATGGCGACGGCATCCACCGTGACCGGGCGCCGACGGTCGTTGCCATGTACCTCGATGAGCTGTACCTGCTCGTTGAGGTCGGCGGCGTTGACTGCAAAGCGGAAGATCGGTGCGTCGGTGATTGCCGGCTCCCCGCAAGCCGCTTTTTCGACAAAAGCGGTGGGATGGCTGTTGACATAGACGGTCACGTCCGTCTCGGTGACATCGCCGGTCAGCGCGAGCTCCAGCGTCACGCGGGACTGTGGCAGGACATTGCCGGTGCGGATGCGGAAAAAGATGGGATCATCCGGGCTGTTGACCGTTTTGGGAAATGGCGGCGCGGCGGTATAGCCGAGCGGCACGCGGTCGGTGTAGGTAACGAGGTTTTTGCGCCGCGCGTGCAACAGCTTGTCGGTGTCACCCGCAGTGGTCAGCAGACGGCGGCTCCCCGCTTTGGAGAGTGGGTGATTGTCGTCATCCGGGGTGGGGTCGCTGAGCAGGAGCGGGTAGTAGTTGAAAAGATATACCTTGTCCGCGCCTGCGGACAGGATGCCGTTGGCAAACCCGAGCGCGGTATCGGTGGTGTTACAGCTTTGGGAGCGACCGTTAATGCGGAACAGCGGCACCTCGATGCCGCCCGCAAGCTCGGTGCCGTAGGGCGCCAGCAGATCTTTCCACAGACGGATCGGTATATCCCCGTCGGAGCAGGTGAAATACGGTGCGGCGATATACATATCCACATAGCTCCGCTTTGCCCATTCCACGACATCGAAGCCGCCGTCATAGCAATGACGCGGGTCGGTCATACACCGCGCCGCAAGGCGGATCTTATGACCCCACCGCTGTTCGGCTTTGTCGAGGATGGCGCGCGCCTTTCCGATCGTTTCGGTCAGGAGGGGACGTCCGCTTTCCTCGTGCCCGGGCGCAAAGCAGAAGATGTCCCGCTGAAAATCCAGCTCAATGCCATCCACATCGTTGAGAGCTTTAACGAGTTCGAAGAAAGTCTCTCCCGTAGTCTTTCCGAAATCACCTATGTTTACACCAGTAATGACAATCTCCTTTCCTCCTTCTTCAGCAGCCTTTTCAGCTTGACGTACCATGGATTCGATGCTTCCGTTGCGGCTCCTTCCCCTTGCCATAGGTATGGTGCAGTACGTGCAGAAGTAGTTGCAGCCGTCCTGCACTTTCAGGAAATAGCGTGTGCGGTCACCGTGCGAACAGGAAGGAAAGAAACTGGTGTCCTTACCGTATTCTCCTGATTCATTGTTCCGGCAGTCTGTATCTGAAGCTTCCCTTTCCTGAAGGAGGTTGCAAATCTGCGGTAGCAAGTCGTTACGGTATTGTGCGCCGACGACAAGGTCCACTCCCGGAATGTCTGCAATGACATTTGGCTGCAACTGCGCATAGCAGCCGGTGACAGCAACGAAAGCATCGGGATTTTCCTTTATTATCTTATGGATGGCTTGCCTGCATTTGCTGTCCGACATGGCAGTAACCGTACAAGTATTTACCACACAGATATCGGCAGTCTCGCCTTTCTTTGCCCTGACAGCACCATGGCTGAACAGCATC
>CALDHV010000152.1 GCA_937902305.1 uncultured Clostridia bacterium | reverse complement strand
GGCGGAAAGCGCCGGATCGAGTGGCACGGTCAGCGTCGCGCAGTTTTCGTCATAGTAGTTGATCAGCTCCGCGTGGTCGGCGCCCGCCGGGATGGATGCGATGCCGGCATGGATAAGGTCGGCATACAACCGCAGGCGGTCGCGGTCGGCGGAAGCGGCAAGCTCCTGCCGCTGATTTTCGAGCTTGCGCGTGATGCGGACGCTCGCGTTTGTCAGAACCCGCAAGAGATCGTGGGCTTGCGCTTTCATCCGCTCGGCGGCGCTCCGGCGGGCATAAAAGGCATCCAGCAGGGCGGAAAAGCTGTCAAACTGCTGTCCCCGCGCCCCCGGTCCATACTGAATAATGGGCTGAAAGCTATACTCCATCGGTGTGCCGTCCGGCTTGTACACCAAATACGGCGCGCGCCGTTCGCCCTTCAAGACCGCGTTTTTCGTGCGGTTGAGGCAGTCGTATAGCTTTTCCCACTCCCTTTCGCTCAATGCCGAAACCGTCTTATCCTCGCCGCCGGCGGCGCGGTAGGCGATCTCGCGGCAGGAGAGGGGGGACAAGCCCTGACTGACTGCCAGTAATGCCTTTGACAGCGGCAGATCGCCGCCCCTTTTGATCGCGTCGATCAACGCCTCGGCGGGGTCGCGGGACATATCGAGCTTTCCCGTCGCGGGCGGTGTGGTATACCGCAAGCCCGGCAATATCGGGCGCACCGAAGACATATCGGGATCGACCCGCTTGATCGCGTCGATGATCAGCCCGTCCTCTCCGATGAGGATGATATTGCTGTACCGTCCCATGATCTCGACCGCCACGGTCAGCCGCACCGGGTCTCCGAGCTCATTGATACAGTCAAGATCGAGATACAGCACCCGTTCCCAGCCGTCCTGCCGTATGGCGACCAGCTTGCCGCCGGTCAGCCGCTTGCGCAACAGCATACAAAACATCGGCGGTTGCGCCGGGTTTTCCGGTGTTTCGTCGGTAAAATGGATGCGCGCGTTGTTGGCGGATGCGGAAATATATAGCTTTTCCGCGCCGCCTCGATACCGCAACGCAATGACCAGCTCGGTGTGTCCGGGCTGGTGTATTTTGTCAATGCGTGCATCCGGCAGACGCTCGGTCAGCTCCTGTCGCAGGCACGCAAGAAATGCACCGTCCAGTGCCATTTTCTTTACTCCTTATTTACGGTGATATAGGGGGCGTCCGTCGTCAAAATGGTGGCGGGAATATCCGGCACATCCTCCCGCAACCACGCGAGCATGGCGTGTATGACCGGCTGTTCGGTCGCGTGGTGCCCGGCTTCGATGACGGCAAGCCCGGCTTGCCCGGCGGTCAGCCACCCGTGGTGGCGTATCTCGCCGGTTACATACGCGTCGGCAAGCGGGGAAAGCTCCGCAATGAAATCGCCGCCGCCCCCGCCGCAAACGGCGACGGTACGCACGCTTTTCGCGGGCAGATTGACCCGTGCGGCGGTGCTCAAGGTGCCGCTGACGGCTTCGGCAAGCATTTTTGCCGTGATCTGATGCGGCAGATCACCGATGCGGCACATCCCGTCCGGGGCTGTGCGGACATTGTGTAAGCCGATTAGCGATGCAAGGGTATCGTTGACCCCGCCGCAGGCTTTATCGAGATTGGTATGCGCCGACAAAACGCCGATGCCTGCCGCCGCAAAGCGATATGGCAGGCTGTTCGAGGACAATGACCGCATCGGGTCAAAAATGATCGGGTGGTGGGTGACAACAAGATCGACTCCCATACAGATGGCAGCGTCCAGTGTCGCCTCGGTCGCGTCAAGCGCGATCAGGATGCGGCTGACCTCATCCTCGCCGTTTCCGATCAAAATGCCGACATTGTCCCATTCTTCGGCATCGCCAAACGGTGCGCGGCGATCCAAAGCAGTATAAATATCTTTGATGTTCATATTTCATCACCGCGTATATTTTAACTTTTGTACCGTTTTATGTCAAGAAAAAAGAAAGAAATCGGGATTATTCACACTTTCTTCATACCATTTTTTCGCGAATGGGGTACAATGCAATGTGAGGTGAAATAGAATGTTCGGGTATGTGCGCCTATATAAGCCGACGATCCGCATGGGCGAATATGAGCAATATAAAGGCGTGTACTGTACTCTCTGCCGACGCCTTGGCAAGCGGTATGGGTTGCTTGCCCGCTTCACCCTCAATTATGATATGACATTTTTGGCTGTGCTGTATATGGCGCTGGAGGAAAATGACCCGGATTTTTGCCGTGGGCATTGCTCCTTTAATCCGACCAAGCGTTGCCTCAAATGCCGTCATACCGTTTCCATTGACCGCGTGGCGGATATTGGTGTCTTGCTGACATATTATAAGCTTCGGGACACGCTCGACGATGAACGCGGGGTGAGCCGCATCGGAGCGGCGGTTATGATGCCGATTGCCGCCGGTTACCGCCGCCGCGCCCGAAAGCGCGACCCGGAGGCGGATGCCGCGATCGCCGCAATGATGGAAAAACAGCGGCAGGTCGAGCAGAAGGAACATCCACTGGTGGATGAGGCGGCAGAGCCGTTCGCTCAGATGCTTGCTTTCTTTGCCTCGCGTGAGGCGACGGATGAAAAATCGCGGCGCATCTTGTCCCGCTTCGGCTATTGCCTCGGACGCTGGGTGTATTTTACGGATGCCGTCGAGGATTACGAGGATGATATAAAAAAAGGTAATTTTAATCCTTTTACCGATGGCGCGTTGGATGTGCCGCTGCGGGAGCGCACACGTCCGATGCTGAACGCCTGTCAAGCCGAATGTATCAGTACGTATAATTTGCTGGGGATCCGTCGCTTTGACGGTATTCTGCGTAATGTTATTGAGGAAGGAATGGGTCACCAGAATGAGCCGCAATCCGTATGAGGTGCTGGGTGTCAGTCCCAGCGCGACCGATGATGAGGTCAAAACCGCCTATCGCAATCTGGCACGGAAGTATCATCCCGATAATTACGCGGGCAATCCGCTGTCCGATCTCGCGCAGGAAAAGATGCAGGAGATCAATGACGCGTATGATGAGATCGTGCGTCAGCGGAAGAACGGCGGCTCCGGCTCTGCCGGCGGGTATGCGTCGTCGGGGTATAGCGGTGGCTCATCACAATATGCCGATGTGCGGCAGATGATCCAGCAAAACCGGCTTGCCGATGCGCAGGCGGTGTTGGACGGCGTGCCGTCCGGCGGACGCAATGCCGAATGGTATTTTCTCAAGGGGAGCGTTCTGTACCGTCGCGGCTGGCTGGAGGAGGCGGCACGCCATTTCGAGACCGCCGCGCGGATGGATCCCGGCAATATGGAGTACCGCCAAGCGTACCAGCAGGTGAGCTTCAACCGCCAGACCGGCGGCTATCGTACCGTGCAGGGCAATCAGGGCAGTTGCGATGCCTGCGATGTTTGCACGACGCTGTGGTGTGCCGATTCCTGCTGTGAATGTATGGGCGGCGACCTTATTCGCTGTTGCTGACGGAGGCTTATGATGGGAAAACAAGCGGGAAAGCTCGCGTTTTGCGGCGTGGCGACGGCGCTTTCACTGGTCATTCTGCTACTGACCGCGATCCCGGTGACGGAGATCAGCCTCGCGGTGCTGGCGGGGATGATCGGCGCACCGGTGGTCATCGAGGCGGGGAACCGTTATGGCTGGCTGTCGTATATTGCGGCATCGTTACTTGCTCTGCTGTTGGTTCCGTCCGTTGAAGGAAAGGGGCTGTATATTGCCCTTTTCGGGTATTACCCCGTGCTCAAAGCTATACTCGAGGGACATTCCCTGCCACGTGCCGCCGAATGGGGGATCAAGTTCGGCGTATTCAATCTTTCTATGATTGCCGCCTATTGGGTGATGCTCCGCTTTTTCCATTTAGATGGGGAAGTATTCACCTTCCGCGGCGTTTCACTTCCGTGGCTGTTTCTGCTTGCCGGTAACGGCGTTTTTTGGCTGTACGACTGGTGTCTTACACGCCTGATTTCCGTTTATATGATGCGTTTTCACGCCCGCATCCGGCGTCTTTTTCGTTTTTGAAGGATTTTTTGCAGGATTTCATTTCCCTCTTGCATTTTTGCAGGACGTGCGTTACAATAGCCTAACAGGAATAATCCGAACCCGGTTTGAGCGGGCGGATTTTCTGTTATGCTATGTTAAAATACTCGTGAATGTGAAAAGCATTCACTGTGTTTTTGCCGTGCCTAATAAAAAATCCGCTCCGCGCAAACTCTGCGACCCGAAAAGAGCGTATTTTGGTGAAGA
>CALDHV010000151.1 GCA_937902305.1 uncultured Clostridia bacterium | reverse complement strand
CGCGCGAACAGCTCTGGAGCGACACCATCCTCGTCAGCACGGACTACACCGAGTCGCTCGGCTGGTGGGACTTGCTCTGCAGCTGGTTCCCGTCGCTCCGGTCGAGTCCGTGGCTGCTGGTCGTCGTGCCGATTATTGATCCCAAGCTACTGCGCATCCGATTGCGGGATTGGTGGTGCTTTTTCGGCACCGGCGTGCTCAGCCTGCTGTTCTTTAACTACTGCTATTTTCAGACCATTCAGGCAAGCAGTATGGCGGTGGCAGCGACGTTGCTATATACCGCGCCGGCATTCGTGATGCTGATGAGCCTGTTACTATTTGGGGAAAAAGCCACCTGGCGGAAGGTCATTGCGCTCATATTGGCGATCGCGGGGTGCGTATTCGTCAGCGGTATTCTTTCCGGCGGCGGCGTGCTGACGGATAGGGGTATCCTGCTCGGCATCGGCGCGGGCTTCGGCTATGCGCTGTACAGCATTTTTTCGCGCTATGCGCTGTTGCGGGGGTATTCCTCGCTGACCATCACGGTGTATACGTTCCTGTTTGCCGCCGTCGGCGGATGTGCGCTGATGGATATGAGCGAGGTCAAGGGCGCGTTTGCCGCCGTCAATGTGTGGAGCCTGATCGGGATGCTGGTGCTGTATGCGATGGTGACGACGGTCGGCCCGTATCTGCTGTATACGGTCGGCTTGACCGGAGTGGAAAACTCCAAGGCGTCGGTGATGGCATCCATCGAGCCGGTCACCGCCGCCGTGCTGGGCTTCGCGGTATTCGGGGAATTGCCCGATCTGTACGCACTGATCGGTATTGTGCTGGTGCTGTCGGCGGTGGTGCTGTTGAGCTTGCACCCGCGCAAAGGCGGCTCCGACACATAACACAACGACATTGCCAATATATTTATTTTTCGGACAGAAAAAGGGAGCGTGCCCAAGGGTGTTTACGCTCCCTTTATTATGCGCCCAAAAGCACATTTTCGTACGGTTATTTTTATTCCGGCAAGCTGCTGTCGGTCTCGAGGTCCAGCAGGTCGGCAAACGGGATGCGCTTGCCGTCCAGCGCCAACCACTGCCCCGCCGGCTCCAGCCGGGTCAGATGCCCGGTCTGCCGCCGATAGCCGCCGTTTGTGTAATAAGTCACCGTCAGCATCCGCCCGTATTCCGCCGTGCGGAGCACCCGGTCGATCTTTTCGGCCTGCTCCTGCGCCACCGAACGACGCGCGGCAGGCGCGACCGTCGGTGGCAAGGGTGTCCCCTGCGCCGCAAACGGCGCAAACTGCTTGGCGCGGTTTTCCGGGGACATTTTCGGTCTATTCCCCACTCTTATGCCCCCCTATTTGATGATTGCGCTCCCGCGCCGTCGCCGCCGGCGCGTAGCTGATCCCGCGCAAAAGTGCGTTTTTCCCGTACCGGCGGCGAATATCCGCCACGGTGCGTTGCAATGCCTGATCCCGCCGCAGGCGGTCGGCATCCTCGAAGAAGGACAACTGCAGCTCTCCCGCATCGGGGACGACTCGCGTGCAGGCGACGGTCAGCCGCCGGATGGCGCATCCCGGCGTCACGATGCGGCGATACAGCACTGTCGCCGCCGGAAGCATCCGGCACCCGAGATTGGTCTCCGGTGTCAGCGGTACCGAGCCATTAGCCGCCCGCATCCCCGTCCTGCCGGAATAGCCCACCGTCAGCGTCAGCCCGCCGGCGACCAGCCCCTTTTCGGTCATATCGAGGCACAGCGCATCGGTCATTTCCTTGACAATCAGCTCCGCCTCATCGGTCGTGTAATCCCGCATCAGCACCTGCCCGCTGGTCAGGCTGTGTGTCTGCGGGCGGTACGCCCGAAGCTGTGCCATCGTCACCGGCTCCCGCCCCCAGGCGTGGTCGATCAACAGCTCCGCATCCACCCCGAATTGCCGGTACAGCCACTCCTCCGGCGCGTGCGCGATGTCCCGCATCGTGTATAAGCACTGCCGCTCCAGCGTGTGCGCGATGGCGGGGCCGATCTGCCAGAAATCGGTCAGCGGGCGATGATCCCACAGCGTAGCGCGGTAGCGCTCCTCATCCAGCTCACCGATGAAATCCGGCGCGTGCTTTGCCAGAATATCCAGCGCGATCTTGGTCAGATACAGATTGGTGCCGATGCCGCAGGTGGCACGCAGTCCCAGCTCCTCATACACCTTCCCCATCAGCATTTTCGCCATCCCGCGCGCATCCAGCCCGTAAAATGACAGGTAGTCGGTGACATCGAGGAACGCCTCGTCGATCGAATAAACGTGAATATCCGCCGCCTCGATATACCGCAGATACAGCGCATAGATCGCCTCGGAATAATCGAGATATTTCCGCATCCGCGGCGGGGCGATGATGTAGTCTATATTCGCCGGTATCTCCCGGATGCGACAGCGGTTGCGCACGCCGCACGCCTTGAGCGCCGGCGTCACCGCCAGGCAAATGGTATTGACCGAGCGGTCGGGGTCTGCCACCACCAGCCGGGTGGTCATCGGATCAAGCCCGCGCTCCACACATTCGACCGAGGCAAAAAATGATTTCAGGTCAATGCACAGATATTGCGCCACCGTGCCGCCCCCCTTTCGATAGAAATCGAACAAATGTTCGATTTCTATTATACCCCATCGTTTTGATTTGTCAACCGGTAATTTTTTGCGGACAGCGGCATTGCCGACGGATGAAATCTGAAAATACCAAAAAAAGAAATGCGGGGAGCCATGCTCTCCGCATTTCTTATCGGTATAAATTACTTGTTGATGCTGTCTTTCAGCGCCTTGCTGGCCTTGAACGCCGGAACCTTGCAGGCGGCGATCTTCACGGTCTTGCCGTTCTGCGGGTTTCTGCCCTCGCGCGCAGCGCGAACGCGGCTCTCAAAGGTACCGAAGCCGATGAGCTGAACCTTGTCTCCATCCGCCATTGCTTTTTCGATCGCGGCAAACGTCGCCTTGATAACGGCATCCGCATCCTTCTTGGAAACATTGGCCGCCTCAGCAACGGCAGCGATGAGTTCTGTCTTGTTCATAATTCGTTGACCTCCTTGATATTTTGTAGGATTAACGCCTTTATTATTATACAATAGTGATTTTGAAAATGCAACCCTAAAATTGCCAATTCCCTTGAAAAACACCGATTTTTGTGATTTTTTGCTCCAAAAACAGAGGTAAAACGCACATATTTGCTTCACAAAGCGCGTTTATTTTAGTCTTTTTCCGGCAAATCAACGTAATCACACGCCGCCAAAGCGGCAATAGCGCCGTCCGCGACGGCGGTCGTGACCTGCCGGATCTTCTTCGTGCGGCAGTCCCCGGCGGTGAAAATCCCGGCGCGCCCGGTGAGGCAATCCTCCCCCGCGCTCACATAGCCGCGCTCGTCCAGCGGCAAAACGACGGCAAAAGCATCATTTTGCGGTACCAGTCCGATAGCAACAAACAAGCCGTTCAGCGGCAGAGTGAAACTGCCGCCGTCCGCCACACGGCGCAGGCGCACCGCGGTCAGCTCACCGTCTCCCTCCAGCCCGTCAACGACGGTGCCGGTCAGTACATCCACATTTTCCCGCGCCAAAAGCTGCTCCTGCAATTTCTGTTCGCCGGTGAGGGTGTCCAGATTTTGAATCACCGTGACCTGCTTGGCAAGATCCGCCAGCAGAAGTGCCTCTTGCAGAGCGGAATTGCCGCCGCCGACGACACCGACGACCTTATCCTTGTAAAATGCGCCGTCGCAGACCGCGCAGAAGGAGATGCCGTTGCCGATGAGCGCCTCCTCGCCCGGGAGACCGAGCAGGCGGTGTCTGGCACCGGTCGCGATGATGACCGCGCGACCGAAGAAGGTGCCGCTGTCGGTGACGACGGTCTTGACATCGCCGTCACGGATCTCGGTGACCTCGGCGTTTTCGACCTCGGCATCCTGCGCCAAGACCTGATCGACCAGCTTTTCGGCAAACTCATTGCCGGAGCAGGCGACAAAGCCGGGGATATTCTCCACCTTCGGAGAATAGGTGATCTGCCCGCCAAAGGTGGCTTTTTCGATGACCAGCACCGATTTATCGGCGCGGCGGGCATACAGCGCGGCGGTCAGCCCCGCAGGGCCGCCGCCGACGACAATGATGTCGTAAATCATACCGTTCATCCCTCGATCGTCGCGAGATATTTCTTGATGTCGGACACGCCGGCAAACTTGCTGACCGCGCCGTCCTTGACGATGACCAGCGTCGGAGCCTGCTTGACGCCGAACTGATCGACCAGCTCACGGTTTTCGTCCGCATACAGCTTTTCATAGGCAAATCCCGCCTTGTCCATCGTGGCGCAGGCGATCTTGCAGTTCGGGCAGGTCGGGGTCGCAAACAGATAGGTCGCGTCCTTGAGCGCCACCGGCTGAGCGTCGGCAACCTTTTCCGCCGCGGCGAC
>CALDHV010000150.1 GCA_937902305.1 uncultured Clostridia bacterium | reverse complement strand
ATGCCTGCGGCTTTTAACAAAGTTTCGCACGAAAAGATTGTCTTTCGGCTGCAAGATCCCTGTCTTGCCGCGCCCAAGCAAAACTTCGGTGGGCTTTTCCATATCTCAAGCTATGCAAAAATCAGCGGCTTTGATCCGGTGTCCAGCCGTTCTGCTCCCGGCGGATGCGGTAGGCATCCAGCTTGGATTCGATGCAGGCGATCGCGCCGAACGCGAAAACATAGGACAGCGCCAGCACAACGCAGGTGACATACCACACCAGCGACGATTCCAGCCGGAACGACAAAAGCTCCGTCACCACCGACGCGAGCGCCAACAGCACCAGCAACAGCTGATTGAAAAATACGTGCCGCGGACTGCTGTGATGGTCGGAATTAATGCGGTAATGGACGACGGTGAACGCAACATCCAGTACCAGCACCGCCGTATGCAGTACGGTGAGCGGCATCCATTTTTCGGTTTCCGGCGCAAACAGCCGGTAGGCATCGTAGGTGACGATAATGCCCATCACCGTACCGATCATCCCTTTCATCACGTTTTTGTCGTGATTGAGATAGGATTGATACAGCACGATAAACCCCGCCGCCAAAAACAGCCGGATCAGCGTATCAAAATAGATCTCGTTGAAAAACGTGCAAAAAACGCCGAAAATCAGCGTGACAATAGTCAGCATAAAAAATGCCCGGAATGCATTATCGCTCGTGAAAAAGCGCGCGAACAGCCTGCTCATACCCGTATCCTCCCCACGCCCGACGGGATCGCTCCCGGCAGGTGGTTTTTGTTTGCTCCATTATAGCAAGCCACCCTTTCTTTGTCAATCGAAAAAGGTCGGCTATCCCGCGATCTTGAGGCAGTATAGATATACGCCCGCCGACCAGCCCATCATCGTGGGAGTCTCGTACTCTTTGTTGACCGAAACGGTGCCGTCGGTGACATTGTATTTTTCCCACAGGCTCCCCGTTTGGCGGAAAACCTTTTCCACCAGCGCAACATACTTGCGGGCAAGGCGCACGGCATCCACGCGGTAGCCGCGCTCGTCCAGCGCCCGGATGACCATATACTGCTGGCAAGCCCAACCGTTGGGATAGTCCCACTGCAAGCCCATCACGTCCTCCCGGTCTTCGCACCCCGCCAGCCCGTACGGGAACTCCAGCCGCGGGAGCAGACCGACGGTTTTTGCCGTTTGGCGGTCGTCGGCGGCACCGAAAAACAGCGGATAAAACATCGCGGTCGAGGCAAGCGTGCGCTTTTCCTTGTTCCGGAAATCGTAGTCGCAGAACCCGCCCACGCCGTCATCCCACAGCACGGCGTTCATTCGCGCGCGGCGCTGCTCCGCCCGTTGGCTCCAGCGACCCTCGTCGCCGTTGCCGAGGATGCGGGAAAACCGCGCCATATTCTTTTCCATCCCGTACAGCAGGGCGTTGAGATCGACCGGCACGATGTCCTGCGCGTACAGCGCAAACCGGCTGGTGCAATCCCAGCCGCTTTCGTACGTGCTGTAGGCGCTTTCCCCCAGCCGCTCCTTTTCCGCGGCATCGGTGGGCAGGGGGATGCCCAGCCGCTCGCAGATGGCGTCGGCGTTGTCGGCAAAGCTTGTCAACTGCCCGTAATAGCGATTAAGCCCCGTATCGGTCAGGCGGTCTTTTTGCCAAAAGGCGTATTCCCGGGTCAGCGTCGCGTAAGCCTCTGCCAGCCACGCCGTATCTCCGGTTTTGTCGAAAATGTCCTTCACCATTTCGGATAAAAACGGCGGCTGAGAGCGATATTGATAGAATGTCCGGCTCCCATTCGGCATAAACCCGTAGCGTTCGATCAGGAACAGCATATTGTCCACATTGTTTTTGGCGAGGTTTGTCCTGCCGGACAGGATCAACCCCACATTGGTGAAATAGGTGTCCCAATAATATAGCTCCTGGAACGTCCCCTCTGCGCAGGGAACGGTATATGGGAACGGCAAGCCGATCAGCGTGCCGTCGTCCGCCCGGTTTTCGCGGATGACCTTGTCCCAGTTGTCGTAGATGTATTGCTCGACCTCTCGCATAACAGCACCCCCCGAATGTTTATGATATTATAGCAAACCGACCCGCTCCTTGTCAATTAAACAAGGACACCCGTCGAAGAATTGCGGGAGCAGGAGAAAGCATGGAGCAAATCGGAGCGATATGGTCTATTTTTCAAAAGTAAACCGTGTATTCACTTATTGTATGTAGACTTTTTGTATTCACAATGATAGGCTTTGCAAAAAGGGGGGAGATTATGGACATAGTGAAAGTTTTTGGAACGAATGTTAGAAAGTATAGATTATCCATGAATGTTTCGCAAGAAAAGTTTGCGGAAATGACAGGTTTGCACAGAACATATATCAGTGATATTGAACGCTTCCAAAGAAGTATTTCGTTAGAAAATGTTCAAAAGATTGCCGACGCAATAGGAATAGAAACATATAGATTATTTTTGGAGAATTAAATTATGCTCATATCTTACGAACAATTTGTAGAAAAAATGAATGAGAAGATTAAAAGTGACGATTCTTTCCTATATGAATTACTTGTCACGGTTATTAAGAATCCAAACCGATATGCGGGTATTTTCAGATTGAGTAATGCAAAAACCAAACTATTACAAAACGCAACGCAAAGCAGAGAAATTAAATTCGGTGATTTTATGGAAGATATTATTACCGAATATATTGGGCTGATGGGTTACGAAAATCTGGATAAAAACATAGGAACCGATACCGAAGGGAATGCTTTGAGTGCCGACCAAGTTTTTCTGAAAGAGAACACCGTATATTTAATCGAACAAAAAGTCCGTGATGATCACGACAGCACCAAAAAAAGAGGACAATTTGATAATTTCAGAAAAAAATATACTTTGCTCAAAAGGAAATATCCAGATCATAGCATCAATGCCACCATGTGGTTTATTGATGACAGCTTGGTGAAAAACAGAAATTATTATTTGGCAGAAGCAAGCGCCGAAAACGCCGCAGGAATTACCCTTAATATTTTATACGGAAAAACTTTATTCAACGATATATTTTCTCGTATTGATGTATGGAATGAAATATGTTCTCATTTGGAACAAAATAAGATAGAACGTTCAAACGAAGTTCTTTACATTCCCGATTTTGATACGAGTGATGAAGTGTTGGCTGCATTAAGAAAACTAAAAGCAGAACAACGATCTTTGTATAACAAATTGCTTTCCGACTTGCCGGCATTTGTTCAACTGCGCAAAGAGCTTTTTACAACGGGTTATAATTTAGGCAGAGTATAAGTTTTAGAAAAAAGCGGACTCTGAAAGGGCGCGATCACTTAGGGGAAAATAGTCTCCCTATGTGAGCGCGCCTAAAGGTCTGCTTTTATTGTTGCGCGATAGTTGTCTCTTATGACGCTTATAGAAACAGGTTTA
>CALDHV010000149.1 GCA_937902305.1 uncultured Clostridia bacterium | reverse complement strand
CGCCATATACTGCGCGATTTGATCGGTATAGCCGATCACAACGGTGTGGGCATTCGCTTTTTCTATCAGCTTTTTATACGTGCGGCGGTTGTGACCGCAGATGATGACCAGCGTCGTATCCGCAGGGATTTTGTCGATGATCTCCGGGGCGATGCGGTTCATCCGACCACACCCGATACTACCGCAGAACAGCAGAACGATCTTATCCTGCGGCGGAAGTCCGAGGCTTTTGCGCGCTTCCGCCTTTTCCGGCAGGTCGTAGAAATCCCGCTTGATCGGGATGCCGCTGGCAACCAGCTTTTCTCGCGGAACGCCGCAGGCAACAAACTCGGGCACCAGCGCGGGGTGAGGGATGAAAAAGGTGTCGGCGTCGATCGTCGTCGTGCCCGGACTGCAGGTGTAGTCGGTCGCCACGAGATACAGCGGGATGCGCCAGCCGTAGCGCTTTTTTGCTTCGTTTGCCAGCATCCCGGCAAAAATATGCACGCAGATGATGGCATCATACCCCTTGTCCGCCACTGTGCGATAGAACTTTTCCGCGCCGAGCGACATGGAGTCGTAGATCAACTGCGGCGAGTGATTTTCCTCAAATACATATGCCTTACCGAATAATTGCGGGAGGTTATTGTAGACATAGGAATGTCCTCGACTGATGATTTCGGAGGTTATTTCGGACAGATATTGCAGTCCGTCCTCGACGTCGCAGACATCGCCGCGACGCAAAAACTCCTCCCGGATCGCGGCGGCGGCGGCATTGTGCCCGCCTCCGGTGTTACCGGATAAGATCAGATAACGCAAATGGGATACCTCCTTTACGCAAGCTCTGCCGAAACTACGCGGTTTGCGGGTGCTTCTTCTTATCGGCGGTATAGACGAACGGATAAGCAATCGCGCACACCGCCAGCGCGGCGATGACATCTATGATGGAGTGTTGCTTGAGAAAAACCGTCGAGGCACAGATCAGCACGGTAGAAACGATGAGAAAAATACGCCATCCGGTCGTCGCCATCGTGCGGCATTGCCAGCCGCCGAGGCACGCCGCCACCGCGCCGAGAATATGGATGGACGGGCAGACGTTGGTGTTGGTATCAAAGGCGTACAGCAGTTGCACGATGTCGGTGCAAAGGTTGTCCCGCGGAAAGACCGTCGGGCGAAGCTCCTGCATCGTCGGATAGAGGATGTAAAAGGTGATGGTGATAGCATAGGTGATGAGGACGAACTTCATATAGTTGACGAACGCGGGAATATTGAACAGGAGCGTATACGCCAGCATCCCGATCATAAAGGCGAACCAGTAATAGTACGGGATGACGAAATATTCGCAGAACGGGATGCAGGCATCCAGCCCGCACGCGACCGGGTGGAAGTTCATCGGGATCAGGCGTTCCAGGGAATAAAACAGTGCGCCGAACACAGGCCAGAAGATCAGCCACAGAATATGTCGGTATTCCGGCGAGGTCAGATTGCCGAAACGCAGTCCTTTGTAATAATTCCACACCTCGGCAAAGGTGCGGTGGGTCATATCACAGATACGCATAGGGCAAGATTATTCCTTTCTTCGTAATCGGCGGAAAAACTCCTGTAGTAGCGCGCGGCAGTCGCTTTCCAGCACACCGCCGTTGCACAGCGGCTTGTGATTATATGGGTAGGTAAACAGATCGACCAGCGAGCCACACGAGCCGGCTTTTGGGTCGGCGGTGCCGTAGACCACCCGATCCAGCCGGGCATTGATGATCGCACCGGCGCACATCGGGCATGGCTCGAGGGTGACATACAGTGTACAGCCGGAGAGCCGCCACCCGCCGCAGGTGTGGCACGCGGCATTGATCGCCTCCAGCTCGGCGTGGGCGAGGGCGTTTTTGCCCGTTTCGCGGCGATTGCGTCCGGTGCCGATCACCGTGCCGTCCCGCACGATGACCGCGCCGACGGGAACCTCCCCCTCGGCGGCGGACTGCGCCGCCAATGCGAGCGCCAGGCGCATACAGTCTTGATCGTTCATCCAACCACCTGCTCCCATATTGTCATAAAAACCATCACCAGCACCGAAACGGTGAAGGCGGGGGAACGGAATAGCGCGGAAAGCCGCGCCTTGACAGGCAGGAGGGGGCGCTCGGCGCGCAGGGTCAAAAGCGGGCTTTTGAGCGCGCGCAATACCAAAAAAGCGATCGCGCCGATGACGCCGACCGTGGACATCACGACGACGTAAAACGCGTTGAGCTGGCTGTCCGCCAGCCGCATACCGGCATAGTCCATCGCCACCGAAAAGGCGTTATTGGCAAAGTGAACGGCGACTCCCAGCCAAATGCTGTCGGTGACACAATACAGCCAGCCGATCACCAACCCGAGCATAAACGCAAACGGGATCTGCACCGGATTGAGGTGCATAAGCCCGAACAGCGCCGCCGACATCAGGATCGCAAACCGGTCTCCGTAGCGGCGCAGGGGGCGCAATACCATCCCGCGGAAGAAGCCCTCCTCCAGCAAAGCCGGCAGGGCGGCGATCACCAGCAGATTGAGCAGAAAGCTCTCGGTCGTATCCACCATCATTTCGGAAAAGGCGGGCGGTTCAACGCCGAACTGATAGAGAAAAATCTGAACATATTCAGAAATATAGTTTGCCACCATCGCCAGCCCGACCGCCATCAGCAGTCCGAAAAAGGCGTCTGCCGGGGCGATATTGCCGCGATCGCCCCACGGATCGTGGCGAAAGCCCGCCAAACGACCTGCCAGCAGGGGTAGTCCCATGATGGCGGCGTAGATCAGCCCGTAGAAAAGCAGATACACCGTGTTGCCGAGCCCGAGGAAATCGTCGCTGATATACGCCCAATCGAAAACGCCGCCGTAGGTCAGCACAGTGATGACGAACGAAAAAAGGTATCTGTGCAGGATCATCAGCGCGACGATCATTACACCGATGCGGGTGCCGTCGTGCCGCAGGGCGAGCGACTGCTCCTGCTGCTGTGCCCAAACAGGGTAGGGGATACCGTAGCCCGGACGGTAAACAGGTCTTTTCATTACACAATACCTCACTTTAAGAGTTATATTACCATAAAAAGAGCGGCTTGTACAGAGAAAATATTAAATAATCGGTTATTTTTTGATTGCAGAATGACTAAAACAGTGATATAATGTCTCTATATTAAATTAGGGAGGCTTGCCTTGTGGATGATCGGGCGATCGGCGTGTTTGACTCCGGACTCGGCGGATTGACGGTGGTGCGCCGTCTGACCGAGATGATGCCGAGTGAAAATATCGTGTATTTCGGGGATACCGGTCGTGTGCCGTACGGAACGCGAAGCGCGGACACCATCCGCCGCTACGCGAAAGAGGATGCGGCTTTCCTGCTCGGTAAGGATGTCAAGTACATCATTGCCGCCTGCGGTACGGTCAGCTCGGTCGCGGGGGATGCCCTGTGTGCTCTGCCCGTCCCGGCGACCGGGGTGGTCGAGGCGACCGCACGCGCCGCCGCCCGTGCGACCCGTAACGGTAAGATCGGTGTCATCGGCACGTCGGCAACGGTGCGTTCCGGCGCATTTGAGACGGCGCTTGCCCGGATATTGCCGTCGGTCAAGGTGACGGCGATCGCCTGCCCGATGTTCGTCCCGCTGGTGGAAAACGGCTGGATTGACCCGCAGGACGAGGTCGCTATCGCCACAGTCAAACGGTATATGCGTCCGATCCGCGAGGCGGGCGTGGATACGCTTATACTCGGATGCACCCATTTCCCGTTGCTGGCGCCGATCATCGCCGCCGAGCTGGGGGAGGGCGTGACGCTGATCGACTCGGGGCGCGAGACCGCCATTTGCTGTGCCGAAACCCTGCGCGAGCAGGGCTTGACGGCGGAAAACGGCAAGGGCGAATGTCGCTTCTATGTTTCCGACCGCGCCGACGGTTTTGCCCGGGTTGCGGAGATATTTTTGGGGCGTTCGGTGCGGGAAGAGGTCGAAATGATCTCGCCCGACCGCCTGACCGCAAAGGACGGTGCGCAATGAAGGCATTGATTTCGATTCGCGGCACCCAAACGCTGGACGGGCAGACCCCGGATGTGATGGAACTGACCACCGAGGGCACGCTGGAGCCGATCGCGGATGGGTACAAGCTCTGCTACCGCGAAACTGCCGCGACCGGTATGGAGGGAACGGATACTGCCCTGCTGATCGGTAAGGAACGGGTCATTCTCAAGCGCACCGGCAGTAATTGTGGTATGCTGGTGCTGGAAAAGCACCGCCGCCATCACAGCCATTACGCGACCCCTTACGGGATGCTGGATCTCGGCACCTACACCAACATCCTGCGCTCGACGGTCGGTGACAACGGTGGTGAGCTGGATTTTGCCTACACACTGGATTTCAACGGGAGCGTCAATTCGACCCATACCGTTCACATTACCATTAGGGAGGAAACATCAAAATGTCTGTTATCGTGAAAAAAGCGGAGGATCAACTGCGCGGCGTTCTGACTGCCGCAGCGCAGGCGGCAGTCGCCGCCGGAGAGCTACCGGATCAGCCGTTGCCGGAGTATGTCATCGAGGTGCCCGCTGACCGCAAGAATGGTGATCTTGCCGCCAACGTGGCGATGGTATCCGCCAAGGCGTTCCACGCCGCGCCGCGCAAGATCGCGGATACGCTGGCGGCACATCTGGTGCTGGACGGCACCTATTTTGCACGTGCCGAGGTCGCCGGGCCGGGATTTATGAACTTCTTCCTGTCGGATGCGTATTACGGGGATATTGTTGCCGATATTGTCGCCTGTGGCGATGCCTATGGGCGCTCGGATTTCGGCGGTGGCGAAAAGGTGATGGTGGAGTTTGTTTCCGCCAATCCGACCGGCCCCATGCACATGGGCAATGCCCGCGGCGGTGCGCTCGGTGACTGCCTTGCGGCGGTGCTGGACGCCGCCGGCTACGAGGTGTGGCGGGAGTTTTATATTAACGACGCCGGCAATCAGATCGAAAAGTTCGGTTTGTCGCTCGATGTGCGCTATCAGCAGGTCTTCCGCGGCGAGGACGCGGTCGAGCTGCCGGAGGATGCCTACCACGGCGATGATATACGGGAGCACGCCGCCGCGTTTGCGGACAAGTACGGCGACCGGTATCTTGATGCGCCGGAGGAGGAGCGCCGTCGCGCGCTGGTCGAATACGCGCTCCCGCTTAATATTGAGAAAATGAAAGCGGATATGGCGAAATACCGCATCGTATACGATCGCTGGTTTACCGAGTCCACCCTGCACAATGACGGGGAACTGCGGGAGATCATCGACATCCTGACCGAAAAGGGGCTGACCTACGAAAAGGACGGTGCCTTGTGGTATCGCGCGGGCGCATTCGGCGAAAAGTATCAGCCGAAAAAGCATACGACCCGCGACGGGGAAGAAGAGGGCATCAAGGATGAGGTGCTGGTGCGCGCCAACGGCAACCCTACCTATTTTGCCGCCGATATTGCCTATCATCGCAATAAGTTTCAACGCGGCTTCAAGACGCTGATCGACGTGTGGGGCGCGGATCACCACGGCCACGTCGCCCGGATGAAGGGCGCGATGGACGCGGTCGGGCTGAATGGCGAGGATCTGCACGTCGTGCTGATGCAGTTGGTGCGTTTGGTGCGGGATGGCGAGATCGTGCGGATGTCCAAGCGCTCCGGCAAAGCCATCCAGCTCAGCGACCTGCTGGATGAGGTGCCGGTGGACGCCGCCCGCTTCTTCTTCAATCAGCGGGAGGCAAATACGCAGATGGAGTTTGACCTCGGTCTGGCGATCGAGCAGTCCTCCTCCAACCCGGTGTATTATGTCCAGTATGCCCACGCCCGCATCCATTCGATCTTCCGCAAGCTGCGTCAGGCGGGGACGGAGATCCGCCCGGCGACGGCACAGCAATTGTGCTTGCTGACCGCGCCCGAGGAGCGGGAGCTGATCCGGCATCTGTCCACCCTCGAAAAGACGGTGATCGACTGTGCACGGTCGTATGACCCGTCCGGGCTGACCCGGTATGCGCTGGAGCTGGCGGGCTTGTTCCACAAGTTCTATAATAGCTGTCACGTTTCCGGCGTGGAGGATGATCTGATGACGGCGCGTCTGGCGCTGTGCGACGCGGTGCGGATCGCCCTTAATAATGTGCTGACGATGATGAAGATCGACGCCCCGGAAAGTATGTAACGGATCACACCGATCCGCACCTTTCTGTTCGTTTGCATTGCAAAAAAAGCCTTCCTTGCAAAGGGCGAGGCAAGATAGGGATCTTGTAGGTTTTGCAACATTCTTTTCCGTTTA
>CALDHV010000148.1 GCA_937902305.1 uncultured Clostridia bacterium | reverse complement strand
CATCAAGGCGGGCGTTGAAAGTAAGTATTCACTTTACAGCGAGGATTTTGCAACATTCGATGCCGATGAAGTATATGACCAGAACGATTCCGCAGGATTTATCAATCTGTTCGGTCTGCCGATCAAGGTGCAGGCGATCGTTGACGGGAAAAAATAAAACCCAAGAACCGTCCTGTCGCATAGACGGGACGGTTTTCGGATATACGGGAGGAAACTATGGCAAAGCTATGGGCAGGACGCACCAGCGGGCAAACCGACCGGAGTGCGGATGACTTTAATTCTTCTATCCGGTTTGACTGCCGTATGGCGCGGCAGGACATTACCGGCAGTATGGCGCACGCCGCCATGCTCGGCGCACAGGGCATCATCACCCCGACAGAGGCGGATGCTCTCATCGACGGCTTGCAGACCGTGCTCGACGATCTCGACAGCGGCGCGCTCGCCATCGACCCGACCTGTGAGGACATCCATATGTTTGTCGAGCAGGTATTGACCGAGCGCATCGGCGATGTGGGAAAAAAGCTCCACACCGCCCGCAGCCGGAATGACCAGGTTGCGCTGGATGTGCGCCTGTATCTGCGTGAGGAGATCGACGCCATCCGCGCCGCGGTGCGGGAGCTGATCAGCACGATCACCGACCAGGCAGAGCAATACAAGGCGACCATTATGCCCGGCTACACCCACCTGCAACGGGCACAGCCCATCACCTTCGGGCACCATCTGATGGCGTACGCGATGATGCTGCTGCGGGACGACGACCGGCTGGCGGATTGCCGTCGCCGGATGAACTGCTCCCCCATCGGGTGCTGTGCCCTCGCCGGCACCACCTATGTCACCGATCGCCGGATGGAAGCCGCGCGGCTCGGCTTTGACGACATCTGCCGCAATTCGCTCGACGGCGTGTCCGACCGCGACTTTGCGGCGGAGCTGATGAGCACACTATCCATACTGATGATGCATCTGTCCCGCTTTGCCGAGGAGATCATCCTCTGGTCAAGCTGGGAGTTCCGCTTTGTGGAGCTGTCCGATGCGTTCACCACCGGCTCGTCCATTATGCCGCAGAAGAAAAACTCCGATATGGCGG
>CALDHV010000147.1 GCA_937902305.1 uncultured Clostridia bacterium | reverse complement strand
AAAGTTACCATTTCTCGACTCTGCCTCCTTTGAAAGCGCCGTAGCCAAAGTGATCGCAGCGCAGGCAGCGGGAAGCTTCCTGGCAGGCGCCTTCCTGACTCATGCCGCATTCGATATCGCAGAAGCTGTTTTTACGGATATCCGCCGGGGTTTCCGACGTATTGACCCGTCCCCAGGCGGGAAGAGAAGCCAGGTCCGGAGCGGGGATCTCCACATCGACGGAGATCTCGTGACAGAAACCGAGCGCCGAGTCGATATTGGCGGCGGCGACTTTTCCGGCAGCAATCGCACGGACGGCCGTGGCCGGTCCGGTCACACAGTCTCCTCCGGCATAGACACCGTCGAAGCCGCGGATAAATCCGGTCTTATCGGTGACAAATGCGCCGCGCTTGACGGGCAGACCGTCAGCGGCAAACGGATCGCTCTCGATCCCCTGACCGATAGCGACGATGATGATATCTGCCGGGATCCGTTCGGGATCACCGGAAGCGTTGACAGGCTTCGGACGGCCGGAAGCATCGGCCGGCCCAATCAGCTGAGGCTGGGCCAGAAGAGCGGTAGCCGCTCCGTCTGCACCGGCTTCGATGCCCTTGAGCAGTACCATATCCGCGATGCCGGCGGTGAAATGCGAGTGAAGCTGGATCGGCAGGCTGACATTTTCCTTGAGTGCCTTGACCAGATCATAGGTGCTTTGCGGCAGGAGCAGTCCCGCCATATCCTTGATGCAGATGGAGTCCGCACCGGCATCCTCCAGTTGCTTTGCATACTGCACGAAATACGGGATGTCATGCACCGGACTGGTGGTATAAGAGACCGCTACCTGCACGTGAGCGCCCTTTTCCTTTTTGGCGGCGTTGATGGAGGTTTGCAGATTGCGAATGTCGTTGAGAGCGTCGAAAATGCGGATCACGTCGATGCCGTTGGCGACGGATTTCTGCACAAAATATTCGACCACATCGTCCGCATAGTGGCGGTAGCCCAGCATATTCTGCCCGCGAAACAGCATTTGCAGCGGAGTATTGGGCATATGTTTTTTGAGGGTGCGCAGACGCTCCCACGGGTCTTCATTGAGGAACCGCAGACAGCTGTCGAAGGTCGCGCCGCCCCAACATTCCAGCGAGCGAAAGCCGATCTTATCCAGCATTTCCAACGCCGGCAGCATTTCCTCGGTGGTCATACGGGTGGCGATCAGCGATTGATGCGCGTCCCGCAGTATGGTTTCCGTAATACCGATCTTTTTCATCCGCGTATGTTCTTCCTTTCGATCTCAATTCAGGGAAAGCAGAACCTGCCCCGCTTCGACGGTGTCGCCCTTTTGTACACGGACGGCGGCGACGGTGGCGTCGCTCTCCGCGATGATCTCGTTCTCCATTTTCATTGCTTCGAATACAGCAAGCACCTGACCCTTGCGGATCGCTTCGCCGGGCTGTACCTTGATGTCCACAATGGTGCCGGGCATCGGGCAGAGCACATCCCTGCCGCCGGCGGCAGGCGCGGCGGGGGCGGGCGCGGCAGGCGCGGGCGCAGGTGCCGCCTCTACGGGTGCGGCGGGGGCGGTGGCAGGCGCAGAGCCGACGATCTCTTCGACCTCGACCTCATACGGGTTGCCGTTTACTTTGATGTTGAACTCTTTCATAATATATCCATCCTTTCATGGTTTTCCCAATAATGTATTCACCCGATAGTATGGGGGATCGTGCCGACTTATGCCTCGGCTTCACCGGGGCAGGGCAGGCGAAAGAAATCCTCAATGACGATCCGCCATACTCCCGGCTCGTCCTCCCGGAACTCCAATCCGCGCAGATGCGGGAATAGCTCCGGGACGCGGCAAACGCCGTATTTGGCACCGCGATAGTCGGCGGCACCCAAAACGGAGCGGATCAACCCGTCGGTCATCACTGGCTCATTGGCTTGCACGGCGAGCAATTCGACCGTGTCGCCGTCTATGGTGAAAAACGCGTGCCCGGTGATGCCCTCCGGCTCGCGCAGGATCAGCGCGGCGGCACCGTCCGGTGCGCCCAATTGCATAAGCTCCGCTTCAGTGGCGGGCATGATGGTAATCACGGTCTTCCCTCCCATTCTTGATATAATCGGCGGCGATCTTTTTGGTCGAGCCGGTTGCCACGACCAGCTCCCGCACCTCGCGCGGGGTCAAATGCCGCCAACTGCCGGTGGGAAGCATCCCGAGCTTGACCGTGCCGATGGCGTTGCGCCGCAGGCGGATGACCTCCAGCCCCAGCTCCTCGCACATCCGGCGTATCTGCCGGTTGCGTCCCTCGTGCAGGACGACCTCGATGACACAGCGATCCGGCGCGCTCGAGATGATACGCACCTCGGCAGGGGCGGTCGTTCTGCCGTCCAGCGGGATGCCGCTTTCAAACCGGTATTTCTGCTCGTCGCTCATCGGAGAGCGCAGAGTGACGCGGTACAGCTTTGGTATGTGGTGGGAGGGGTGCATCACCGCGTCGGCGAAATCGCCGTCGTTGGTCAGCAACAGCAGTCCTTCGCTCTCCCGGTCGAGCCGACCGATCGGATAGACGCGGGTGCCGACATTTTCCACCAGCTCCGTGACACATTTGCGACCCTGCTCATCCTGCACGGTCGTGATGTAGCCCCGCGGCTTATGCAGGGCGATATAGACCGGCTCGGGCGCGTCGGCAATACGTTTGCCGCGCACCAGCACCACATCCTTGCGGTCATCGACCTTATCGCCCAGGGAGGCGATGTGACCGTTGACCTTGACGTGTCCGCCGGCGATCAGCTCCTCTGCCTTGCGTCGGGATGCGACCCCGCGCTCGGACAGGAGCTTTTGCAATCGAACTTGCGCCATTTTCGGTATTCCTTTCGTTTGGAGCGTTACTCTGCGTTTTTATCCCGGCAAAAGCGGGGGAACTTGTCCGCCAGCTTGTCCATCAGCTCCGGCATCATAGACACTACCCGGTCGGTGGTGTCCGGCTTGGCGACGATGGGCAGTACCTCGGTCGTACCGTTTTTGATGGACAGAAACGCGACCGGCGTGATGCTGATGCCCGCGCCGGCACCGCCGCCGAACAACCCGGAGGCGTTCTTGCTCGGCAGATCGGAGCCGCCGGAAGCAAAGCCATAGCTTACCTTGGACACCGGAATGAGGGTGGTGCCGTCCGGCAGAGATACCGGCGTTCCGACGATGGTGTTGGTATCGACCATTTCGCGGATCTTCTCCACCGAAACGCCCATCAACCCTTCCACATTATTGTTTGCCATTATCTTGTTCCTCCTTTTTCGGGTCAATCATTTGTTCTTCGATATGCTGGTAGTCTTTCCACAAAACCAAAATGATCCACAGGATCCGGATCGGCACGAACCGGCAGGAGACCTCCCACGCGATCTCGTTCTTGCCGATCAGGAAGTTTGGCTCGATGCGTACCTCCTGCCGTTTCACCCGCACGCGGCTTTTGACGGCGGTCAACGCCGGAAAAGCGATCGAACAGACCTCGCCGTACCGCACGGCGGTCTTGTCCGGCGTGTCGGCGGCGACCAGCCACGACAGCCGAAAACGGCTGACCGTGATGGCGGATAGCAGTCGCCCGGCGGCTTTGGCGGTGACGGCGGCGACCTTTTGCAACAGCTCCAGCGTTGCCTGCGCGCCATCCTGCCGGAAATACGTCCACAGCTCCCGCAGGAGCGACCGCTTTTTGTCTTTTTCTTTGTCCTTTGCCGGCTCCGGCGCTTTTTCCTCTTTTTTATGCCCGGGCGGAGGGAGCAGGGGGATCGGGATGCCCAGCACCCGCACCCACAGCCGCAGATCCCGATCGTATTGACAGCGCACGACGGTCGGGACGGTCAGTATCAGCAGGAGCAGAGCGACCAGCCCGAGCAAAACCCAGACGATCGGCACGGCTTACGCCTCCCCGTCTATGCCGTCGGCATTGCCGACGCTCTGCCCGGCGCGGAGCATATCCTCCATCGTCGTTTCCTCCATTTCGTCTTCCTGCTTTTGCGGCAGGGGAGGAAGCTCGTCGGCGGACGATATGCCGAAGCACCGCAGAAAGTTTTCGGTCGTGCCGTACAGGAGCGGGCGACCGGGCAATTCCATACGCCCGCGTTCCTCGATCAGCCCTTTTTGCTGTAAGCCCTGCATCACGGCACTGCAATCCACGCCGCGCACCTGCTCGACGAACGGGCGGGTGACCGGCTGATTGTAGGCGATGATCGCCAATACTTCAAGTGCGGCGCGAGAAAGCGGCGTGTTGCGGCGCAGTTCCAGTGCGGTACGCACGATCTCGGCGTATTCGGCACGGGTGACGAACTGGGCGCTGTCGTCGTAAAGGATCAGCTCGATCGACGAGC
>CALDHV010000146.1 GCA_937902305.1 uncultured Clostridia bacterium | reverse complement strand
CAGTCGGTGACGTTCTCGGCCGCTATCATCCGCACGGCGACGCCTCGGTCTATGATGCGCTCGTCCGTCTTGCGCAGGATTTCTCCATGCGCTACCCGCTGATTGACGGCCACGGAAACTTCGGCTCTGTTGACGGCGATCCCCCCGCTGCCTACCGATACACGGAGGCACGCATGGCGCGTATGGCGGACGAGATGCTCCGCGATATCGACAAGGAGACCGTTGACTATCTCCCGAACTTCGACGAAACGCGAAAGGAGCCGCTCGTTTTACCCTCACGCTTCCCCAACCTGCTGGTGAACGGCTCGTCCGGCATCGCAGTCGGCATGGCAAGTCAGATATGCGGCTTCAACCTTGAGGAGGTCTGCCGGACTACGATAGAATATCTTAACGACCCTGAATGTGATATCATGCAGAGTCTGCCGGCACCCGATTTCACCACCGGAGGGGAGATAATCTACGACCGCAATGAGATGGAAGCTATCTACAATTCGGGCAAGGGCTCGTTTAAGATACGCTCACGCTGGAGATATCTTGCCAAGGAGAATATAATCGAGGTCTATGAGATCCCGTACTCCACCACGGCGGAGCAGATCATGGACAAGGTGGCCGAGCTGCTGAAAGCCGGAAAAGTGCGCGAGATCAGCGATATGCGCGACGAGACCGACCTGAGCGGTCTGAAGCTCACCATCGACCTCAAGCGCGGCACCGACCCGGACAAGCTGATGGCCAAGCTATTCGCCTCGACCCCGCTTGAGGACTCATTCGGATGCAATTTCAACGTCCTCATCGGCGGCATCCCGATGGTGATGGGTGTGCGCGGACTGCTGGATGAGTGGATCGCCTTCCGCACCGAATGTGTCAGCCGCCGCACCTATTTCGATCTGTCTAAGGCACGGGAAAAGCTCCATCTACTAAAGGCTTTGGAAAAGATCCTGCTGGATATTGACAAGGCGATCAAGATCGTGCGCGAGACCGATGAGGAAGCCGAGGTCGTCCCCAATCTGATGATCGGCTTCGGCATTGACCGGACACAGGCAGAATATGTCGCGGAGATAAAGCTACGCCACCTAAACCGCGAATATATCGTCAAGCGCCTTGCCGATGTGTCGGAGCTGGAAAAGCAGGTCGCCGACCTCGATGAAACGCTCAAATCCAAGAGCCGCATCCGTCGCATCATCATTGACGAGCTGAACGATGTCGCCAAAAAGCACGGACAGCCCCGCCGCACGCAGATCATCTATGCGACCGATATTGCCGAGGCGGAGCCGGAGGAGGAAGCGGTCGCGGATTATCCCTGCACCTTCTTCTACACCCGCGAGGGATATTTCAAGAAGATCATCCCGCAATCTCTGCGTATGAGCGCGGAGCAAAAGCTCAAGGAGGGCGACGAGATCACCCAGACGGTCGAGGCGAACAACACCCGCGAGCTGTTGTTCTTTGGGGATAAATGTAATGTGTATAAGAGCCGCGCCGCGGATTTCGCCGATACCAAAGCAAGCGCGATGGGCGATTATGTGCCCGGCAAGCTCGGCTTTGACGAGGGCGAAGCGTCCGTCTATATGGCAGTCGTGACCGAATATACGGGATATATGCTGTTCTTCTTCGAAAACGGCAAGGTCGCCAAGGTGGAAATGGAGGCGTACGCCACCAAGACCAACCGGCGCAAGCTGATCGGCGCATACAGCGATAAATCGCCGCTCATCGGGATATTCTATGTGCCGACGGAGACGGATTTCTTGCTGACCTCCACCTCGGGGCGGCGGTTGCTGGTGAATACCGGCGCCATTACCGCCAAATCCACCCGCAACACCATCGGCGTGCAGGTGCTTACGCTCAAGGGCAAGCACCGTCTGCAAAAGGTCGAGCCGTACGCCGCCGGGATGCTGGTCAAGGAAAATCGCTACCGTACCCGCACCCTCCCCGCCGCCGGTGCCATGCCGCAGGCAGAGGAGTTCGGAGAGCAGTTGAGCTTACTGTAAAGATCGAGCCGCCGGAAAGAACAGTTCCGGCGGTTTGCTTTTTTGCAAATAAAGAGTTGACAAACGCCGCTGTGATGAGTATAATAGACGCGTTGACCAATATGGAGAGTTGTCCGAGTGGTCGAAGGTGCAGCACTCGAAATGCTGTGTACGAAAGTACCTAGGGTTCGAATCCCTAACTCTCCGCCAGAAAAAAGCACTGCGAGAGCAGTGCTTTTTTCTTTGGCGGAGTGAAGCGCACCTGCGGTGCGTGAAAAACGAAGCAGGGCTACGCCCTATGAAGTATGCCTTCGGCACACGGAAAGGTTAGTATGCACTTCGCTTCATGTTTGCCGCGCATTTATGCGCAGGCAAGCGCTTCATTCTTTCCCCCGCCGGTTCAACTCCACCCGCCAATTTGAGCAAAATATCTTTTGTACTGAGCAACATCACTTTACAAATAATAAAATTCGCAGTATAATCCTCTCATCGGCTCAGCCGAGAAATCCGAGCAGAGGGACAAAAATATGACAGAAACGAACCGATTGAAGCTATATGCGGCTTCCGAAGAACAGATGAAAGCGTTTATCGCAGAGCAACCCATAGACGCGTTGAAAGCGGCTTACACGGAAATGCTGACCGGCGCGTTGGCGCATCCCGATCGGTGGGAGTGGTATGCGATCTGGATGATCGAGCGAAAGGACGGTACGCACATCGGCGAGCTGTGCTTCAAGGGGATCGACAGGTCCGGCTCTGCGGAGATCGGCTACGGCATCGCCGAGGCCCATCGGGGATGCGGATACGCAACGGAGGCGGTGATGGCGGCTACCGCGTGGGCATTAGCGCAGGATGCGATAAACTGTGTGACCGCCGAAGTGGACAAGGACAATATCGCGTCCGTCAAGGTCCTCGAAAAATCGGGGTTTGAACGGACCGACATGATCGGAGAAGAGGGCCCGATATACAAGAAAGAAAAATTGAAATAAGGAGATTCCGTATGTCTGTCAAGAATAAAAAGATTGCATTTGAGAAATCCGTACGGGTCTATGACCGCGCCCTGCTGACCTTCCGCGGCGCGGAGGGATACGATGTCTATAACTGTTCCCTGCCGTTCACCGGCAAGGACGGTCAGCGTTATATCTACGGCAGGGTGGAAAAGCGCAACGAGTGGGCAAACTCCACCGTCGTTTTGTTCCGGTGCGTCGGGCAGGATGTATACGAAAAGGTGCCGGAAAGCATGGTGTATCAGCTGGAAGACCCGTATGTACAGCGCATCGGCGGCGAATTGGTGCTCGGCGGCACCCACGTGCGCAAAAAGCGCGGCGACGTCGAGACCTATTACGGCTATTTTTATCGCGGGGACGAAAGCCGGATGACCTATTTCACCACCGGCCCCGACTATATGAAGGACATTCGACTGATCGGACTGCCCGACGGGAAGATCGGGGTATTTTCGCGCCCGCGTCACGGCGTTTACAGCGGCGGAGCGCGATCGCAGATCGGTTTCACCGTCATCGAAAGCTTGGATACGCTGGACGCGCAGGTGATCGAAAACGCCCCGTACTTGTCCGGGCTGTTCGGCGCGGGCGAATGGGGCGGTGTCAACCAGGCGTATCTGCTGGAAAGCGGCAGGATCGGCGTCATCGGGCATTTGAGCTACGATGATGTCACCCCGGACGGCGCACCGCTGCAGGTCTATGTCAACACCGCATTCCTGCTGAACGCACAG
>CALDHV010000145.1 GCA_937902305.1 uncultured Clostridia bacterium | reverse complement strand
GGTTCAGCCCGAAGCCGAGCTGCCCGTAGATCACCTGCTCCGCGTCCTGCGGGCCGCACTCCATGCAGACATCGCGCACGGACAGATAGCCGTCGCTGCCGTTGACTTTAACGCAAAGGGCAGTGCTGGATTTGGCGATAACGGTCACTTCTTTTTCGGCGCTGTCCTGACCACCTTCAAAGATGTCCACGCCGCCGCCCTGATGCGGACGGAAAGAGAAAACGGTGGCATTGGCGGATTTTTCCGCATTCTTGCCGAGGGTGCGACTGGTCGTCCATTCCACATTGCAGGTCGCTGTCAAGCGCTGAACATTGGCGGAGGTGCGGTCAACTATGCCGTTCGCGGTATAGACTTTGTTGACCGAGAAGGTTTTGCCATCCGGGCCGGCGACCTCGTAAGTCAGCTTGAGCACCGCTTCCACATGGATGGTGATGCTGTCCTTTTTGCCGTTCGGCAGAGCGGCGGTGATGGTCACGTCGGTGCTGGTAGCAACATCCTTGGCGGTAATGACACCGGTGGACTGGTTAAAGCTGACTGCGCTCTCATTGCTGACCGACCATTTGATGTCCGACGCTTTGGCGGTCGCCAGCGAAGCTGTGATCTTTGCACTCTTAACCGATCCGTGGACCGAAATAGCCGTGTGATCTGCCGTCAGTGCGATGTCCTTTTTCTGCTCCTGCGCTTTGGTCGGGTTGGTCTGCGCCTTTGTTGTGTTTTTGGCAACAGGAGTGTCTTTGCCCTGCGTTTTAGCCGGGGTATCTTTTTCCGGCTCAGAGGTATCGGATACATCGGGCGCATCTGCCGCCTTGGTCTTCCGGGCAATCTTAGTGCGGGATGCTTGCGGGTCGGACACATCGGAGCTTTGTTCGGAGGTTTCCGGGTCAGTGGGCTTTTCCTCACCGCACGCGCAAATACCGATAACCAGCAGTGCGCACATAACAATAATCAATCCGTTTTTCCATATTTTTTTCATGATTTTTTCCTCCCTAAACATTGGTGACTACTATTATACATCATATTGTTTCTTTGTCAAGATGTCGCTTCCAGTCGGTAGATTGGCATACCACGGTCAATAAATTGTTGCTCATACTCGGTCACGACATTGTCCGGGTAGTCGTCCGCGTGCAGATCGAGTGAAACGCGTCGTATCATATAGCCGGACTGGGAAAACTCCTCCAAGGAAAACTGGAACAGCCCGCGGTCATCGGTTTTCTGCTCCACCGTCGCACCTTTTTTCAGCAAAAGGCGGTACATTTCAAGAAAATGACGGTGTGTCAGCCGGTGAACCGCCGCTCGATTTTTGGGAAACGGTGTTGAAAAATTGAGATATAATTTTTCAATGCTCCCGGCGGGAATAAAGCGGGGGAGGTACTCCGCATCTCCCCACAGATAACGGATATTCGGCAAATCGCGTTTTTCGGTTTCTTCGGCAGCAGTAACCAGCACATTACCGTACTTCTCGACGGCAAGAAAATTGATCTCGGGGTGTTTTTCCGCCATTTGCATAATAAAGCCGCCTTTGCCGCATCCGATCTCCAGTTCGACGGGGCGATCATTGCCGAAAAGCTCCGAAAAGGACAACTGGGAAGAAGCGGTATTTGCTCCGAAGCTTTTATCCTCGACCTGCATATTGATGATCCGTCCGAAACACCGTTCCAGCCGTTCATCCAAATGCTTTTTGCGATGCATACGCATATTTTTGCTCCCTATAACATTTTTTACTGGCTTTTTTTAGGAATATATGTTATACTATAACAAGTCAATAATAATCTGCGCTCCGGCTTGCCGCACCCGGCTATCGCCGGAAAGCACCGCCATTACGGAGCGATACATCACGGCGGGATCCTTCAAAAAGTTTTCCCGCACCGCCTCGGCCTGTGCCATATCCGTCACCCGCAGGGAAACGGTCAGCAGATCGCGCTCGCCGTCCCGGATGGTGCAATCCACGGCATAAGCGCCGTCCTCCAGTGGGCGTATGGCGACCGGATTGTCGTGCTCAATCTCGCGCCGCTTGAGGGTTTGCAACGCGGCCTTGACCGACCGATCACGCAGGGTATACGGGATGCGGCGGGAAAGCTCCTCGGCGATCTGTTCACCCGTCGGTGCAATGCACACTGCGTTGACCGTTTCTGTGATATGACCGCGCCGGATCAGCTCCTCCAATGCGGTTTGTGTATCAAAGTAGTTTGCCATTCCGCCGCCCACCAACAGTATCGACAGATCGTCCCTGTCGATCGGTTGCCCGACGCTTTTGAGCATATAGCAGATCAGTACCTCGATCTCCATTGTGGTGGTCAGTCCGCCCGGTTCTACGCCGGCGTATGAAGGCTCTGCCATGGTCGTCATTCCATCCTTTTTTGTTTTTTTGTATTATATCACATCACTTTCACAATGAAAAGAGATTTTTTGATAATGGGAGGAATTTTTATGCGTAAGCTTGTTGCTCTTGCTTTGGTCATTATTCTTTTGTTGATTTGCGGGTGTGCCAAGCCATCGCTCACGCGACAGAAAGACACCTCCGATATAGAGACTATCGAAATCGACTATAGTGCTATGACCGAGGATGCACTGGATATTACTATTGCCGATGTGCTTTCTACGCAGGAGTTGTCAGACATTCTCAACATCACGATGGAGGAAGAAGGCTATAGCGGAGACGGTACGCAAGCAAACTATATCTCGGAGGATCGTTTGGTTCACGTTACCATAAATATGGAAAATATGACACAGGAGATTTTTGACCAACGGATGACGGAATTGCCGGGCATACAGGAAAAGGTGGAAGAGCTCTCCGGTGCGATATGGTATGATAACCGAGAGATATTCTGCTTTTCCAATGGATACGGGATAGAGG
>CALDHV010000144.1 GCA_937902305.1 uncultured Clostridia bacterium | reverse complement strand
GTTCCTGCATACTTCAATGATCAGCAGCGTCAGGCGACGAAGGATGCGGGCAAGATCGCAGGGTTGGAAGTCAAGCGCATCGTGAACGAGCCGACAGCGGCGTCGCTCGCGTACGGTCTTGACAAGAAGAAAAACGAGAAGATCGCGGTTTACGATTTCGGTGGCGGAACTTTCGATATTTCGGTGTTGGATATCGGAGATGGAGTTTTTGAAGTAAAGGCCACCAATGGCGATACTCATCTTGGAGGCGACGATCTTGATCAGGCCATAATGAAGTGGATGATCGAGGATTTCAAGGCGCAACAGGGGATTGATTTGGGCAATGACATGATGGCGCTTCAGCGCCTTAAGGAAGAGGCGGAGAAGGCGAAATGTGCGCTTTCAAGCGCTTCGACCTATGACATCAACTTGCCATTCATCACGGCTGATGCGACGGGTCCAAAGCATTTGACCGCATCGCTTACGAAGCAGAAATTGGAAACGCTCACGATGGATTTGGTCAATCGCACCTCGGAGCCGTGCAGGAAGTGCATGAGCGACGCCGAGCTTTCGTCGGTCGATGAAATAGTGTTGGTTGGCGGACAAACGCGCATGCCACTTATTCAGGAGAAGGCGAAGAGTCTATTCAACAAAGAGCCGCACAAGGGCGTAAACCCCGATGAAGTAGTCGCGATGGGCGCGGCGATTCAAGGCGGCATTCTCAAGGGCGAGGTCAAGGATGTGCTGTTGCTTGACGTAACTCCGCTTACGCTTGGCATCGAGACATTGGGAGGCGTGCTTACGCCGCTCATTGAGCGCAACACGACGATTCCGACGAAGAAGAGTCAGGTCTTCTCAACGGCAGCCGATAATCAACCCGCGGTGACCATTTCGATCTTCCAAGGTGATCGCAAGATGGCGCGGGATAACAAGAGCCTCGGGAATTTCAATCTTGACGGCATTCCACCGGCGCCACGCGGAGTTCCGCAGATTGAAGTAACCTTCGATATCGACGCAAACGGCATCGTAAACGTATCCGCAAAGGATCTCGGCACCGGCAAGGAACAGCACATCACCATCACCTCCAGCACCAATATGTCCAAGGAGGATGTGGATAAAGCGGTCAAGGAAGCCGAGCAATACGCCAGCGAGGATAAGGCGCGCCGCGAGGCGGTCGATACCCGCAACAACGCCGACCAGCTCGTCTATCAATGCGAAAAGACGATGGAGGAGCTTGGCGACAAGATCGACGCCGCCGACAAGACCGACCTGCAGGCGAAGCTGGATGCGCTGAAGGAAGCGCTCAAGGGCGAGGACATCGAAGCCATCAAGGCAAAGCAGGAGGAGCTGACCAAGGCGTTCTACGCCGTCAGCGAAAAGGTCTATCAGGCGAACGCTCCGCAGGATGGCGGCGCACAGCCCGGCCCGGCGCCGGAGGGCGGTGCCGCTCCGGACGGTGAGGGCTACTACGACGGCAACGTGCAATAAAAATATCCCCTGACACCTGCCGCTCCGCTCCTGCGGAGCGGCGTAGGTGTTTTGCAAATCGGCAATCGGAGGAACGATGATTTATGGCAGATAAGCGCGATTATTACGAGGTATTGGGACTGCAAAAGGGTGCCTCGGACGACGCGATCAAAAAAGCATACCGCCAACTGGCAAAAAAATATCACCCCGACCTCAATCCGGGTGATAAAGAGGCGGAGGCGCATTTCAAGGAGGTCGGCGAGGCATACGAGGTGCTGTCCGACCCGCAGAAAAAAGCCCGCTACGACCAGTACGGTCACGCCGGGGTCGATCCCAATTTCGGCGGCGGCTACGGTGGCGTCGATGTGGATTTCGGAGATATAGGCGATATTTTTTCGTCGATCTTCGGCGGCGGCTTCGGTGGGGGCTTCGGCGGCGGCAGACGGCAAAATCCCAATGCCCCGCGCCGCGGCTCGGACGCGTCCGCCTCGGTCATCCTGTCGTTTGAGGAAGCCGCCAAGGGTACCAAGAAAAAGGTGGATGTTCAGCGGATCAACACCTGCCCCGAGTGTAACGGCTCCGGTGCCAAAAAAGGCACCAGCCCGAAGACCTGCCCGGATTGCGGCGGCTCGGGTCAGGTCAGCCGGCAACAGCGCACGCCATTCGGCGTGATGCAGACCCAATCCCCCTGCTCCCGCTGTCGCGGCACCGGCAAGATCATCGAAACGCCCTGCCCCGCCTGCAACGGTCAAGGGCGTGTGCGTAAAACCGAGCAGGTCGGCATCAACATCCCCGCCGGCATCGACGACGGGCAGGTCATCAACATACCCGGCAAGGGCAACGCCGGCGTCAACGGCGGCCCGGCGGGCGATCTGCAGATCCAGATCACCGTCCGTCCCCACCCGCTGTTCGAGCGGGACGGCTTCAACATCTGGTACGAACTGCCGATCACTTATGCGCAGGCGGCTTTGGGCGCCGAGGTGGAGATCCCGACGCTGGACGGCAAGCTGGATTTCACCATCAAGGAGGGAACTCAGCCGGGCGACGTACTGCGGGTCAAGGGCAAGGGTATCCCGTACATCAACGGACGCGGCAACGGCGATCTGCTGTTGAAAATCGTCGTGGAGGTACCCAAAAACCTTTCCGCCGAGCAGAAAAAACTGCTCAAAAGCTTTGAGGAAGCGACCGGCGATAAGAATTATCAAAAGCGCAGCTCGTTCTTCGAAAAGCTCAAAAAAGGATTTCGATAAAGCCGAGCGTTCTTAGGGACACTCGACCAATAGCAAGGGTCGGTAAAACGGAGTTTTACCGACCCCTGCTAGCGTTATTCCGTCAGCTTTTGCCGCATTTCGAGCAACAGGGCGCGCTCCCGGCGCGACACCTGCACCTGCGTCATCCCGAGCGCGTCGGCGGTCGCCTGCTGGGTCATACGCCGCTGATACCGCAGGCATATCAGCGCGCGGTCGCGCGGCGACAGAGCGGCAAGGAGTTGTCGTACCGCCAACCGATCGGTGATCGGCTCCTCCGGGGAGGCGATCGGCAGATCAAATGTCTCCCCATCCTCTCCCTCCTCCGATACCGTCAGCGACAAGGGCGGCAAGCCGGCGCACAACGCCTGCGCCGCCTGCGTCGGCTCCACGCCGAGACAGAGCGCCAGCTCCTCCACGGTCGGCTCCCTGCCCGCATCGCGGGCAAACGCCTCCCGCTCCCGGGTCGCGCGCAGGGAAAGCTCCCGCAGGGAACGGCTGACCTTGACCGCGCCGCCTTCCCGAAAAAGGCACTTGATCTCCCCGAGGATGACCGGCACCGCATAGGTCGAAAACCGCAATCCTCTGTCGGGGTCAAAGCCGTCCGCCGCCTTGATAAGCCCCAGACAACCTGCCTGAAACAGGTCGTCATAGTCGATGCCCTTGCCGCGGAAGCGATTGGCACATACCCGCGCCAAGCCTATGTTTTCGCAGATAAAATCCGAACGCCGGACTGCCTCCGGCTTTTGTGCGACCGTCATCGCGGCGCCTTGGCGCGGGGCGCGAAGATTTTCTCCATCGTGACCGTCGTCCCCTTGCCGGGTACCGATTTGACCCGCAGACGGTCGGTAAAACTCTCCATCACCGAAAAGCCCAGACCCGAGCGCTCCTCCCCGCCGGTGGTATACAGCGGCTCCATCGCCATCGGCACATCCGGGATGCCGCATCCGTGATCCTTGACCGCCACGACGACCCGCCCGCCGGTATACAGCCGCGCCGTCAGCGTCACCGTACCCAGCCGGTCGGGATAGGCGTGGACGATCGCGTTGGTCACCGCCTCCGACACGGCGGTGCGCAGGTCGGACAGCTCGTCCACCGACGGATCGAGCTGGGCGACGAACGCCGCCACCGCCGCCCGCGCAAACCCTTCGTTTGCCGAGCGGCTCGGGAATGTCAGTTTCATTTCATTGACCGTGTTCATTGAGATGATCTCCTTTCGTTTTCCTCCCATATCGGGAGCTTGTCCAGGCCGGCGAGCCGGAGCATACGCTCCATCGTTCCGCCGGCGCCGCGTACCGCAAAATCGCCGCCCAGCGAGCGCATCAGCCGATACCGTCCCATGATCAGCCCGACGCCGGAGCTGTCGGTAAAGCCCAGCCCGCCAAGATCCAGCGTCAGCCCGCGGCATCGCTCTCGCATCACCGCCTCGTCGATCTTCTCTCGTAGCGGCGCGGCGGCGTGATGATCCAATTCGCCGCTCAACCGGGCGATCAATCGGTCGCCCTGCCGTTCAAAATCCACCTGCATTTTCCTGCCTCCTTTCATCGGATCGTGCCCCTTCAGCATAACGCTTTCGGCGGCAAAAATCCCGCAAACCGTGGTGTCGAACGGACGGTTTTTCGCACCAAAAAGGGAAAAAAGAGCCGAAGCCGGCGTTTTTTCGCCTGATCGGCGATGATACGTAACGGCTAAATATAGCAAAACATCCTTCGCCGAGTGCCCTTTCGGACACCCTGCGAAGGATGTTTTTATCAGCGCGCCGCACCCTACGGTACAGTATTCCACGACACGCACAAGCCCCGGCGGCGGGAGGGCACGGAGGCCCTCCCCTGCGGCACGGTTTCGACACACGCAAAAACCGACGGTACGGTATCTTTCCTTTTTACGGCTGAACGGAGCGGCGGTAAGCAGACGGTGTCAGCCCGACGCGCCGGCGGAACTGACGGGTAAAATACTGCGGTGAAGAAAAACCGAGCCGATCTCCGATCTCGGCAACAGAAAGATCGGTCTGTCGGATGAGCCGTTTGGCTTCCCGCATCTTGAGATCAATAAAAAAGTCCATCACGCCGCATCCGTACCGCTCGCGGAAAGCGGTTTTCAGCTTTGTTTGGCTGATGCCGAACACCCGGCACAGCAAGGACAGCGAAAGCGGGGTATCCAGATTATCCGTCAGAAACGCCTTGATCTGTTGCGGCAGATCGTCGGCGTTGCTGTCGCTGTATTCTTCTTCTGCCGGGGCGGATTCTGCGCCGAGCAAGGAGAGTAGCAGCAATTCCGTTTTGTTTTTGACCACTTGCAGCTGGAGCATCCCCACGCCCTCTTTTTTCTTCATGCCCCGCGCGTAACTGTCAAAGAGCGGCAGGCCGTCCCGCAGGATCTCGAAAAACAGCCGTTTCTGTTCCGCTGTCAGGCGGAACACCTGCCCGGTGAGCGTTTCCACCGGCGGCGAGGGGGAAGAAAAGCTGACGATGCCGACCCGCTGATCGGTGGGCGCAGGCGAAAACCGATGCTCGGCATTGCGCGGATACAGCAAGCCCTCTCCGGGGTGTACCGTATAGGGAACGCCGTCCAGCAGAACGGTCAGCACTCCGCGATCGACCACCGTCCATTCATAAAAATCGTGCTGTTCCGGTGCGGGATCAAAGGAATAGCGTTCAAAATCGACATATAATACCGTCACGACGGTGGACAACTCCACCACCGGTTGCAGGGCGGTTTGATTGTACTGTATCAGGATGATCCCCACCTTTCCCGCTATCTTGTTATTGCCAGTGTATCAGCCATACTTTTCTCTGTCAAGAAAGAAATGATAAAAAGCGTTCGTTTTGTCCGATCTTATCATTTTTCTGTCTTTTTGTCGCTTGTTTCTTTACCTCCCCGCCGATACAATAAGCGTAAACAAAACAAAGGAGTGACCAATATGGAAAAAGTACGGTTGGGGATCATCGGATGCGGAAATATGGGATTTGAACACGTACGAGGATCGAAGCACTTGACAAACTGTGTGGTGACGGCAGTGTGCGATATAGATGCAGAACGGGCGAAAAACGCGGCGGACTATATCGGAACACCTGCTTGTTATTGGACGACCGACTACACCGAGATAACGGATCGGGTGGATGCGGTGCTGATCGCTCTGCCGCACAATCTTCATTTTTCCTGCGGGATGTATTTTGTCGGCAAAGGCAAGCATATCCTGATGGAAAAACCGTTGTGCAATTCCGAAAAAGAATGTCTTGAGCTGGCGCAAGCCGCCGAACAGGCGGAGCTGTTGCTGATGTGTGCCTATCCCGTGCGGCACTGGCCGGCGGTGCAGATGATCAAAAAGCTCGTAGACGACAAAACCTACGGCGATGTGATCCAAATGTCCATCTGGACGGAGCAATGGACCAAGGATCCGAGATTCGATTATTCCGTTGCCGCGCTGGGCGGCGGTCAGTTCTTCAGCCACGGCTGTCACTACGTGGATATCCTGCTGTGGATACTGGGTGAGCCGGTGCGGGGGATCCATTTCGGCAGTCGGGTGGGCACACCGTGGCTGGAGGGAGAAGGCACCTCCAATATGGTTATGGAGTTCGAGAGCGGAGCGATGGCGTATCATTTCGGCACGTGGGGCGCACGGGGATCGAAGCATAACTATGATTTTCAGATCCATTTCACCGGCGGTTTCCTTGACTACGATGCCTTTGAAGAAACCGTCACCTTCCGCAAGGAATGGGGAGAGGGGCTATCCGACAGCGAGCCGCGTGTGATCACCCGGCAGTTCCCAAAAACGGACGAGGTGCACCATGTCCATCTGGAGGCGGCACATTTTGCCGATTGCATTATGGGCAAGGCAACGCCGCTGATCACCGGGCGGGAATCGTTGCAAAGCCTGCGGGTGGTATGGAAGCTGTACGAGGCGGAGAAAAACGGGGAAATTGCCGACCTACGGGGACTGGGAATAAAGAAGTGACGGCCATTATTCATCTGTTACCCATCTTACTGTTTTCCGAAAATCTCGAACGAGTATAATAGACAGGAAGATGTACTTTCCGAAAAAGTTTCGTAAAAAAACGGGTTGCTTTTTTCTTGGTTTCGTTTATAATGAAGCCGGTCACAGAACAGAAAGGATGATGGATATGAAAATCACCGTCGATGCAAGCAAAAAATGCGGTACGATCAAGCCGGTACACGGCGTCGGTCAGCCGCCCCTCCCGGGCGTTAATTTCAGCATGATACACTTTTTGACCGAAGCGGGCATCCCGTTCTCGCGTCTGCATGATGTCACCTGCGGCTTCAACGGTCTGCGCCACATGGTCGATATCCCGGAGATCTTCCCGGATTTTGATGCCGACCCAGCCGACCCCGCCTCCTACGATTTCGCCTTCACCGATCTGCTGATCAAGGAGCTGGTCGCGGCGAATGTCGAGCCATTTTTCCGGCTCGGTGTCTCGATCGAAAACTATTGCCGGGTCAAGCGCTATTTCACCTTCCCGCCCAAGGACAATCTGCAATGGGCGAGGATCTGCGAGGGCATTATCCGGCACTATACCGAGGGCTGGGCGGACGGTTTTTGCTTTACCATCCGCTACTGGGAGATCTGGAACGAGCCGGACGGTCATTATGATCCCGACCAAAACCAAATGTGGTACGGCACGATGGAGCAGTATTTTGAGCTGTACCGTACCGCCTCGACCTATCTCAAGGAAAAGTTCCCGCAGCTCAAGATCGGCGGCTACGCCAGTTGCGGCTTCTATGCGCTGACCTGCGGCGGCGAAGACCCGCATCACCAGTATTTGATCCGATTTTTTGAGCAATTCCTCGACTTTTGTCAGCAAAACCGGTGCCCGCTCGACTTTTTCTCGTGGCACAACTACAACAGTATGCGCGGCATCGCCGTGATGGCGGACTATGCGCGGCAAAAGCTGGACGAGTATGGCTTCACTGACACCGAAACAAGCCTCAACGAGTGGAATATGTTCTTTGATAAGCGCGGCACGGCAGAACACACCGCCGCCAATGCCGCCGTCCTCCTGCTGATGCAGGATCTGCCGATCGACACCGCGATGTTCTATGATGCCGGTGTCGGCGTTTCCCGCTATCGGGGGCTGTTTGATTCGATGACGCGTGAGCCGCTCCCGCTGTATGATGCCTTTGCGATGTTCAATGAGCTGTACCGCCGGCAGACGCAGGTCGCGGTCGTTTCCGACGACCCCGACACCTACGCGGTCGCGGCGGCAAAGGACGGCGACATCCTGCTGATGCTCGCCAACCCCACTAATGACGAAAAGCCGCTCAATGTATCCTTCGGCGATGCGAAAATCGTCGCCTGCCGGCGGATCGTCGAGGACAGACGCGCCGAGGATTGCGCGATGCCCGCCACCCTCCCGCCGCAGAGCGTGCTGATGATCACAGCAAGGGGGAATACTTGATAATGAGCGCAACCACCTGCATATTGATCGTTCTTCTCCTGCGGTTCGTGCAGGGCTATTTCGGAAAACAGCAAAGCATCTACTATCCGCAGACCGTCCGGGGACGGATATGGGTGCTGGCGGTATCCGATCTGCTGTCCACCGCCGCCGCGGTCGTGGTCTGGGCGATGGACGGCTTTGAAGCCACCCTGTCGGTCGCCACGGTGATTTGCGCCGCCCTGTCCGGGCTGGCGCTGGTCGCCGCAACGCTGTTCGGCGTTTTGGCAATGCAGAGCGGCACGATGGCGCTGTCCTCCGTCGCCGGCACCGCCGGAATGCTGGTGCCCTGCATCGTGGGGATATGGCTTTTCAATGAGCCGGTACACCCGATCGTGTGGCTGCTCATCGCCATCCTGCTCGGCTCGATCTACTGGCTCGGCAGAGTCTCCCGCGAGGTCTGCCCGCGCATCTCCGGAGGAACGGTGCTGCTGCTGATCGGCTCCTTTTTCGCCAACGGTGTCACGATGGTGTGCCAGAAATACGTTGCCGTTTACCGCCCCGAGGACAGCGTGGCGCTGTTTTCGATGCTCACCTTTGCCGTCCCGGCGGTCATACTGGGGGTCGGCGCATTTCTGCCGGTCTACCGCGAACGTGGCGAAAAGCCAAATCAATATCTGTGGATCTCGATCTTTATCCTGGCGATCGCCGTCACGCTCATCAATCAGTTTGCCACCGTCGCCGGCAAAACCGCCAACTCGGCGGTGCTTTTCGCCATTATCGGCGGTGGCGCAACGGTGATCACGACGCTGATCGGCGCGATGTTCTATAAGGAAAAGATCACGCCGCGCATCGCCATCGGCATTTTGCTGTGCATCGGTGCGCTGATCGGCATCAAGTGCTTTTGAGTATCATAACAAAAAACGGAGCGCCGTGTTTTCTCTCAACACGGCGCTCCGCTTTATGCAATTATTCCTGTCAGTGCGCGTTTTCTTCCAGATAGTGGATGACATCTCCGACGGTTTTGAAGGTCTCGATCTCGGTATCCGGGATCTCGATGTTAAACCGTTCCTCGATCTCGCACACGATCTGCACCAGCTCAAAGGAATTGAGCTCAATGTCCGTCTGCAAGGACGTGTCTTCGGAAATAACGACGTTGTCTCTTCCGGTATAATCCTGGATGATCTCTGTTATTTGCTCTAACATACTGCCTCACACCTTCGCATAATTTCTTTTTATTTTTTTCGTCGCGGTCTTGGGGAACTCCGCATCGCGGAACTTGACCGACGAAATCTGCTTAAATATCGCCAAATGGCGGTTCAGCTCCTCCACCTTGTCCCGGATCACCGACTGCACATTCAAAACAGCCGCATCAGGAAAAACCTCCGCCACGATGCGGTCGTTTTCAGCATAGACCAGCACCTCCACCACCTCGGGGAATACCGCTATTCTCTGCTCCAGCTCCTCGGGAGATACATTCTTGCCGTTGGACAGCACGATCAGATTTTTCCGCCTGCCGGTGATATACAGGGTGCCGTTTTCGTCCAGTCTGCCGAGGTCGCCCGTGTGGAACCAACCATCCCGCAGTACCTCGGCGGTCGCCTGAGGATCGCGGTAATACCCGACGAAAACAATATCCCCTTTGACCAGTATTTCGCCATCCTCGATCCGACAGCTCACCCCCGGCAACGGCGTCCCAACCCCTGTTGGATCGCAATGTCGCTTGTTCATCGTCGCCACGATCGGCGAGCATTCGGTAATACCGTAGCCATTGATGACGGTGATGCCGAAATCGCGGAAGCCGCGTATGATCTCCTCGTCAATCGCCGAGCCGCCGCAGACGATCATTTCCAACCGTCCGCCGAACGACTGCCATATCCTGCGGAAAAACCACCGTCGCAGATCAATACCGCACCGCAAAAGGACGTTGCTTAACCGGATAAGGTGCCGCACCTTGCGTTCGTTGCCGTTCTGCCGAATGACCGTCCAGATGCGCTCATAAAACACATTGAGGATCATCGGCACCACGCAGATATGCCGCGGCGAAGCGAGCTGTATATCGTCGAGCAACCGCTTCATACTGCTGTTGATGAAGATCGGTGCTCCGACCAGCAGCTGAACCACTATCCCCGAAGTCAGCGCAAAGGTGTGATACAGCGGCAGGGTCACGACCGTGCCGGGCGGTGTCACCAAATTGCGAACTCCATAGACGGCATCCGCCATCATATTATGCGGGGACAGCATCACGCCCTTGGGCTGTGCCGTCGTGCCGGAGGTAAATACGATGGTGCAGGTGGCGTTCGGATCGACCGCAAGCTCCGCATAGCGGCGGTCGCCTGCCGCGAGCAAAGCCCGTCCCGCTTCCATAGCGGCATCCAGATCCTCGAGGCATTGCGCCGTGGCATCCGGCGGAATGACGGCGGGCTGATACGCCTTGGCATACAGCACCACCCCGCAGTCTGCGCGGGACAAGAGCGATGCCACCGTTTCGCTTTTCAGTTCCTTGTCGATCGGAACGACGACATTGCCGCTGTTGACGATCGAAAAATAGCAAACAAGCCATCGATAGCTGTTTGCGCCAATCAGCGCGATGTGCTTACCCGTGCCGAGCGTATCCAGCCAATAGGTCGCCAGTGCCTCGACATCCTGCGCAAAGCGGCCGTAGGTGATCTCCGCTATTCCCGCACCGCGCTCCCGATACCGAAAGGCGGGACGATCCCGATATTCCGACCCGCACTGCGCGATCAACGCGCGGAAATCATAGATTTCCGGTGCTTCACCATACGGGCTCTGTTTGTCTTTCATCGAAAAAGGATCACTTCCCTATCAGACTATTCCTCCGGTAATTGTTGCTCGGTTTTGTCGGGCACCTCCAGTGCGTGCCGGGCAAACAACTGCGTAAACGGCTTTCTGCCGAGCACGATCATAAACAATACCGCCGCCACCACCGTGATGGCACCGATCCCTCCGTGGATATGCTTGAGGGGCACATAGGTCGAGGCAACGCCTGCGATCAACTCGCCTGCCAGCATACCGATATTTTCGCCCATACTGATAATGCCGGAATACCGTGCCTTGCGTTCATCCCGCAAGCCGGACATCACGGCGACCTCACAGAAATTATACGCAGAAACATCGCTCGCACCCGCGATATACTGAAGTGGGAGCATCACCAGCAACGGCACATACAGCAACAGGGTGTTGCTGACCGCCGACAGCACAAAAAACGCCGTCACCAACGCATATCGCCATTTGTTCGGGATGCGAAGCCAATACCACAGGAAGCTGATGCCGCCATAGCCCGACACGTAGAAAGACGACACAAGAATAAACCAATAATGTCCCGTATCCTCGCCGTACAGCTCGACGATGCGGCCGCGCGGCAAGCCCCCGACGCCGAGCGCCAGGTCGAGCGACACCGCGCCCGTCGAGATCACCGGGATGTCCTGCGCCTCCTGGTCGCCGAGACGCATGATCGCCATCTCGCCGAACTCCTTGCGGATCTGGCTCATCACCGC
>CALDHV010000143.1 GCA_937902305.1 uncultured Clostridia bacterium | reverse complement strand
GATCTCCTGCTGAGCCAGCAAACGAAGCTCCGCATCGGCGGCGGGATCGGCGATGATCTCCAGCGCCTGCGCTTTTTGCGTCTTTCGCGCGTCGAGCGCGGCGTACGCCTCGGCAAGCGGGCGCAACGCCGCGACCTTTTTCATACACTCCCGGTACAGCGTCGGGTCGGCAATGGTCGCCGGATCGCACAGCCGCCGCGTCTCCTCCTCGTATTCCCGTAAAATCTCACTTTTTTTATCCAAAGGTTTTTCCACCCTTCCTATACTGTCATAGAAAAGGGAACGCTACTCCGCGCGGTCGATGCGGCGGATGTTTTTTTCGGCTTTGAGGCGGGGGATCATCATTTCGTGTCCACAGCCGACGCAACGCAGGCGAAAATCCATACCGACCCGCAGCACCTCAAAGCGATGATTGCCGCAGGGGTGATTTTTTTTCATTTCAATAAAATCGCCGACCCGTATATCCACGAGGCTCCCTCCCAAACCACGTATTTACCACATCATACCACATTATTTCCGTTGGTGCAATCCGATTTTGACGAAAAATGGTGCTTTTCTGTGATTTTATCCCATTGTCGTTCCCTGTCTTTGCATAATCGGCGATAAGGCGGCAATACTGGATGACGGAGGTGTTAAGAAATGGACAAAAAAGAGAAAAAAGACATCCCGTTTGAAGAAGAGCCGATCAAAAAGCCGTCCCAGCCCCTGATGCCGGAGGGGGAGGACGGTATCTCTGCGGACGATATTGACGCAGACGATGTGCAGGACAGCCTCTTCTGAACAAAAATCAGGCAGTCACGGATCGTGACTGCCTGATTTATTCCTTCTTGTTTAACCGATCCCTTTTTCTTTTTCCGCAGAGATCTCACTCATCATTTCCGGAACGGCATCCTCCAGCTTTTTTTGGAGCTTGCGGAGCTTTTCTGCCGGAATATCACCGCTGATGGACATCACGATGCCATCCCATACGATGACGCGCGGGAACTGGAAATTGCCATACACGCGCGGCTCGGTAACATTGACCGGGATTCCCTTTGACTTGCACTCGGTCGCAATGTCAATGTTGATCTTTGCCTCGTCGGTCGCCGCGACGCAAAGCTGGGACTGCGAGCAGTCACCACGGTAGTATTTTCGCGGGATATGCCGGATGCGACCGGCGTCCCGCATATTCATCAACTGCGGGCAAATGGAGGGAGAGATCACCGTGACCTTGGCGCCAAAAGCAAGCAATGCTTCCGCCCGGCGCACGGTATCCTTACCGCCGCCGAAGATGGTACAGTTGTTTCCGGTCAGATCAATAAACAGGGGAAATCCTGCCGCCATAGTGTCCTCTCCTTTCGTCAGAGTACAAAATCCTATGTTATCGTTTACATATATTACCATACATTTTCGCGGTTGACAATCCGCAAAGTGGACAAATAATTGTGATTTTCACTGTTAATTCTGCCGAAGATGTATAAAAAAAGATCGTTTACTCATACTACCGTTGCAACCGAATGTGAGAAAGGAAGGGCTATGACACTATGGAAAGACAATCAATACACGGCTCGCGTTTTCGCCGCTTTATGGAGGGGAAAGGCTTTTACGCTGTGTTGGCGTTGTGTCTGCTGGCGGTGGGAGGCGTAGCAGTCGCCACTTTCGGTGAAAAGCTGTTTGTCCGGGAGCCGGAGGAAAGCTCCTCCCGTCCCGAGCCGACCCATGCCGTGGAGCAGATCATCACCAATCAGCCGGATGAGCGTAAAACAACGACCGTGCCGGCTACGACCGCCGTGCCGACGACCGCGCCGGCGGCAACCGCCGCGGATCTCTATGTGCTACCGATGGGGAATGCTTTGCAACGCGCTTACAGCGACGGGAAACTGGTGTACTCACCGACCATGGCCGACTGGCGTACCCACGACGGAGCGGATTTCGCGGGCGAAAACGGGCAGACGGTCAAGGCGCTCGCTGACGGTACGGTCAAATCCGTCGGAGAAGACCCGCTGTGGGGCGGCGTGATCGTGCTTGACCACGGATCGGGGGTAGTCTCGCATCTTTGCGGCGTGACCGCGTCGGTCAATGTCGGCGCTCGCGTCAAGGTGGGGCAAAAGCTCGGCACGCTGTCCACCATCCCCTGTGAGAGTGCACAAGGGTATCATCTGCATTTGGAAATGACGGCGGACGGGGAGTATGTTGATCCCGTCGCGGTCATCGGCGCGGATGTGCGTTCTGCGCAATAAATCCTGCCCCCGGAAGCCGATCTATACAGATCGGAAGCGGTCAGAAGGGCAAAAAGGAGCCGTATTCTTCGGAATGCGGTTCTTTTTTATTTTATTCAGTATTTTCCCTTTACAAATCGAACAAACTGTGCTATACTTACGCTATATTAGAATGAGTTTCTTTAATACAAGGAGATTGCTATGTTACAGTTTGAAGAACTGCGCTTGCAGCTGGAAAATCACAAGCAGGAGATTGATGACCTCGCAACCTCCATCGGTCTGAAGCAGTTGATGCGTCAGGTCGATGAGCTGGAGGCACAAGCGGCGGCACCGGGCTTCTGGGACGATATGGAAACGGCGAAAAAGATCACGCAAAAGACTGCCATTCTCAAAGGAAAAATCGAGAATTACGAAAAGCTCAATGCCGATTATCAGGATACGCTCACGCTCATCGAGCTGGCGGATGAGGCGGAGGATCTGTCACTATTCGAGGAATGCTCCGACGGCATCGCACAGATCGAAAAGACCATCGAGGCACAACGCCTGGCGACCCTGCTATCCGGCGAATATGATTCGCACAACGCGATCCTGACCTTCCACGCGGGTGCCGGCGGCACCGAAGCACAGGACTGGGCGTCGATGCTGTATCGGATGTATACACATTGGGCGGAAAGCCACGGCTTCCAGTACAACATCCTCGACTATCTTGACGGCGACGAGGCGGGTATCAAGAGCGCATCTATCGAGATCGTCGGCGTCAATGCTTACGGGTATCTTAAAGGCGAAGCGGGCGTGCACCGTTTGGTGCGGATTTCACCGTTTGACGCCTCCGGACGGCGGCACACCTCCTTTTCCGCCTTGGAGGTCATTCCCGAGATAGAGGATGACGCGGATATTGAGATTCGTCCCGAGGATATTAAAATGGATGTGTTCCGTTCCTCCGGCGCCGGCGGTCAGCATATCAACAAGACCTCGTCTGCCGTGCGTCTGACCCATATCCCGACCGGCATCGTCGTGGCTTGCCAGAATGAACGCAGTCAGTTCCAAAACCGCGACAAGGCAATGGCTATGCTGAAATCCAAGCTGTTGGAGATCAAGGAGCGGGAGCATTTGGAGCGGATCGACGACATAAAGGGATTGCAAATGAAGATCGAGTGGGGCAGTCAAATACGCTCGTATGTGTTTATGCCCTATACCCTTGCCAAGGATCATCGCACCGGCTTTGAAATGGGCAATATCCAAGCAGTGATGGACGGCGATCTGGACGGTTTTATTAACGCCTATCTTCAAGCGGTTGCCAACGGTACCCTCGGAAAAGCGGCTGTGGCAGAGGATTAAGCGTTTAACAAGATATGAGCTCGGAGGAATTACGATGAAAAATGTATTGCAAAAGTCGCTAGCCTGGCTGACTGTCGTGGCGTTGCTGTTGACGGTCTTGCCGGTCGTTGCGTTAGAAAAGCTAGCGGCACCGACCGCGCTGTCGGATAATATCACCCCCACCACCATCACGCTGGACGCGGTCGAGGGATGCGAATACCGTTGCGGTGAAGGAGAGTGGCAAGCTTCAACGCTGTTTGACAAGCTCGTGGCTGACACGGAGTATTCCTTCTACCAGCGGTATGTCGATGATGAAGAAAGCACCAGCGATGCGGCTTTGATCCGCACCGCCGTGAAATATCCTTCACCGTCGGCACCGGACGCGCCGGCGGTTGCGAGCTTCACCGATACGACGGTGACGCTGACTGCCACTGATGGCTACGAATACAAGATGGATGACGGCGCGTGGACGACGAACAACGTATTCACTGATCTTGCTCCGCACTCGGAGCATACCTTCTATCAGCGCATCGCCGAAACCGACACCGCTTACGCCAGCGACGCGAGCGAGGGCACGACGCAGACGACGAAGTATGTTGCACCAGATGCGCCGGATGCGCCGGAAATTGAAGACAACGGTGCGACTTTTGTCACTCTCGTGGCAACGCCGGGTATGGAATACAGCTACGATCTGATCCATTGGCAAACCAATGCGACATTTGACGGACTGACCCCGAATACCACCTATCGTTTCTACCGGCGTTTTGCGGAGACCGATGATACCTGTGTCGGCAACACCAGCGCGCCGTCAATCTTTAAAACACCGCGTTCCGTCAATAACAATACTCCCGATGCGCCGCAGCTTGATACCGCGACGATCAACACCATCCTTTTGGTCGTTGTTGAAGGATGTGAGTACAAGCTGGGCGATGGAGAGTGGCAGGCAAGTCCGCTGTTTGAGGGATTGAATCCCAACACCGAGTACACATTCTATCAGCGGTATGCGCGCGCCGATACGGTCGAGCACAGCAATACCAGTGCCGCACAAAAGATCAAGACCGATAAGATCACGCCTGAGGCACCCGAGAGCGCGCCGACGGTGGACAGCTTCACTGATACGACGGTGACGCTGGTTGCCACCGATGGCTACGAATACAGGATGGACGATGGAGAATGGCAGGTGAGCAGCGAGTTCACCGGTCTCGACCCGCACTCGGAGCATATTTTCTATCAGCGTATTGCCGAGACAGAAACCACCAACGCAAGCGATGCAAGCAAGGGTACAACGCAGACGACGGACAAATCTGCCACCACCGCTCCCGCCGCGCCGACGGTGGACAGCTATACCGATACAACGGTGACGCTGGTTGCCACCGATGGCTACGAATACAAGATGAACGACGGCGAATGGCAGACGAGTAACGTCTTTACCGGACTTTCCCAGCATACGGCATATACTTTCTATCAGCGGGTCGCGGAGAACGAAACCGTCTATGCCAGTGACGCGAGTGAGGGCACGACGCAGAATACCGATTTCTCCACTCCGCCCGCGCCGGTATGCTACGATGAGCTTTGCGCTACCAGCGATATGATCGTTTTGGTTGAGATCGAGGGTTGCGAATACCGTATGGATGACGGCGATTGGCAGACAAGCCCGGTATTCAACGGCTTGAGCTTCGGTGAGGAGCACACCTTCACCCAACGCTATGCCGCCTCGGGCGATTATCCTGCCGGGCCTATCAGCGATCCGGCGATCATTAAAGTAAAAACGCCGTCTGCGACGCCGACCGCACCGGTGGCGGAAGCGATTGGATTTGATTTCATTACGCTGGTCAATACGGACGGCTACGAATACAAGATGAACGACGGCGAATGGCAGGATAGCCCCCGCTTTGAAAACCTGGATATGAAGACCGAATATACCTTCTATCAGCGGGTCAAGGGCACTGAGCTGGTTTGTCGCAGTCTGTCCAGTCCTGCGGCGACCATTGTGACCACCAAGCCGTCTGTGGATGCCCCTGTGGCACCGGTCATTGCCGGTACCAGCGATGATGGACGTATGGTCACACTGGTGCTGGTCACCGGCTGTGAGTATAAGCTGGATGACGGGGAATGGCAGGAAAGCAATGTGTTTACGAATGTCATTCCGGGTGTGCAACACTATTTCTATCAGCGGTATAAGGAAACGGATATTTCCGATTATAGCCCCGATAGCGAGCAGACCGACTATTACTACGAGAAACGCCCGTATGAGCCGGCTCCCGGAATGCCGACGATTGTTAGGATTGATGCTCCGACTGATAGCATTTTGGTTAGCGTCCTGCTGGAAACGGTAGAAAACTGCGAATACTCTATGGACGGTATCGCATGGCAGACTTCTCCGTTCTTTGACAGCATTTTCTTCGGCGATACTTGCTACTTCTATATGCGTTATGCCGAGACGGAGTTTTATTCCTCCAGTGCCCCCGGCGTACCGCTGGTGATCGAATTGAATAAGCACAGTGTTGCTACGCCCGAAAAGCCGACCATCGCGTATGTGACGGCGAACACGGTTGTGCTGAATGTCGTCTCCGGTTATGAATACAGCCGCGACGGGATCAACTGGCAAACCAGCCCCGAGTTTAGCGGGCTGACACCGGGGCAGACCTACACGTTCTATCAGCGCTTTGCCGAAACGGATGAATTTTATGCCAGCGAGATCAGCGAGCCGATTACCATTACCGTCGGATATTTGAAAGGTGATGTCACTCACGACGGGAAGGTTGATTCGGATGATTTGACTGCATACGCACGTCATGTTGCGCGTATTGAAATGCTGTATGATGAGACAAATCCCGATTTGACTTCTCTTGCTGTGTGCGATCTTGACAATGACGGAGATGCTGATGCCGATGATTTGACCTTGATGGCGCGGTATGTTGCGCACATCATTGACTCGTTTGATTGATGCTTTTCCTGCCCGTGCTTCGGCACGGGCAGGAAAAACCTGTTTTGGGAGGTATTGACGTGGACACTTTTTTTGAACAGATTGTAAAGAAGAAAAAATCGTTTGGCGAGGTTATGATTATTGTCGCCACGGTGCTGGTCGCGCTGGCGGTGATGATATTCAGTTGGAAATTGCCGCCGGTATTTCCTTTTGTGGCGGTTGGCGTCGGATACGGCGCATGGTGGCTTATCACATCGCAGAATAAGGAATATGAATATTGCGTCACCAACGGGGATATTGACATTGACTTGATCATTTCCAAACGTAAGCGCAAGCGCATCGTTTCAGTGGCCGGGCATAAGATCGAGACGCTGTTGCCGTATCAGCGCGGCGCGATCAATCGCTCACAGTTCGGGCGGGTGGTGATCGCCGCTCCATCGGATAGGGAGAACGAGCTGTGGTATTTCACTTATCACAGTAAGAAAAACGGCGCAACGCTGGTCGTGTTTATGCCGACCGAGCGTGTGCTGAAAGCACTGTACGGCGGTTTGCAGGCGCCGGTGCGTATGGAGACCGACCGGGCACTGTTCGGCACCGGGAAAAGCTTGCACGGTTGAGGAAAACACGATGATGAATAAGAGTACGGCAGGTGCGCAAATACTGACGGCGGAATGGGTGCATACTCGATTTGCGCCGCGTCAGGCGGACAGCCATAAGGGAACCTACGGTCGCCTGCTGACGGTATGTGGCAAATACGGTATGGCGGGTGCGGCGCTGATGTGTGCGAGCGCCGCCTTGCGTTGCGGCGTCGGCTTATTGGATGCCGCCGTGCCACGCTCGGTGTATCCGTTGATCGCTTCGGCTGTCCCCGAGGCGATCTTTGCACCCGTGGCGGAGACCGCCGCCGGCGGATTTTCAGTCGCCGCGACCGAGGGTTTGCGCGGGAGGTTGTTGTGTGCCGATGCCGCCGTCATCGGATGCGGGCTTGGCGCGGAGGTTGACGCCGCGACGGTGGTGGAGCGCCTTTTGCGTGAGCGCCGCTGTCCGGCGGTGCTGGATGCCGATGGCATAAATGTTATTTCTCCGCATATATTGACAGAGGAAACGGTTGCTTTTCCTCTGATCCTCACGCCGCACCCCGGCGAAATGGCGCGGTTGATGCAAATGCCTGTGGGCGAGGTGCAGGCGCACCGCGAGGAGCTTGCCTCCCGCTTTGCGGAGCAATACGGCGTTGTGACGGTGCTGAAAGGGTATCGGACGGTCATTGCCGCCCCCGGACAACCGCTGTTGGTCAATCCGACCGGCAATCCCGGTATGGCGACCGGCGGTAGCGGTGATGTGCTGGCGGGTATGATCGGCGCGTTTTTGGCGCAGGGGATGGATGCCCGCGATGCGGCGGCGTGCGGTGTGTACCTGCACGGCGCGGCGGGAGACCTTGCCGCGGCTAAGCATTCACAGCACGCGATGCTCCCGTCGGATATGATCGAGGAATTAGGAAGTCTGTTTCAGAATATGGAGAAATAGAGGTTTTCCTGATGAAACGGTTTTGCGCTTTTTTATTGCCCGTTCTGTTACTTGTCACGCTGACTGCCTGCGGCAAAAGAGGTGGTACCGTTTTGCCGATCACGGGGGGCTTTTCTGCGCGGGTTGCCATCGCCTACGGCGAACAATCGCTGGAGGGCAAGCTGGATGTCGGAGACGACGGAGGACTGACATTGGCATTTTCCGCGCCGAAAACGCTCGCGGGGATCACGCTCGGCTGGAACGGTGAACAGATGACGGTGCAGATGGGAGATGTGACGGTCGATGTTGACCCGGAGCGTGTGCCGGAAAGTGCACTGATGAAAAGTCTGCTGGAGGTCAGCAATGATGTGCGGGCGCTGATGCAGGGGGAGGGCTTGCCGAATGGCTATGCAGTCAGCCGAACAGTGGACGGAATGACCTATACGCTGACCTTTGACCCGGACAGCGGCTTCCCGTCCTCATTGGTGGTGCCCGATCAACAGCTCAACGCAACCTTTACCGAGGTCGTCAAGTTCGTTTCCGAAACGACATAAAACACGAGCGGATGCGTTTTCTCACGCATCCGCTCGTGTTTTATTATGCTAACGAATTATAACTGATGATCTCCCTGATCAAATATTTCGCGGTTTTTGTTTCCGTTCTTATCCAGCTTTTTGAAGTTCCCGATAATTTCGCTGACCGGGTCGCAGGTGGCAAAAGTACCGGGGTACTTTTGCAAAATCTCATACAGCAAGTTGATTTGTCCGTTATTCACGATGCAGATGAGGGTGTTGGTCTTTTTGCGGCTGAAAGCGCCCTCCGATTCAATGATCGTAGCGGAATGGTGCAATAATCGAATAATATCCGCCGCGATCTCCTCTCCGTGATTGGTAATGATGACAAACCGCATAGCACTGCGCCCCGACCGCATAGCTCTGTCCGCGATCGTCGTGGAGGCAAAGCTATATACGATAGATAAAAAGACCGGCTCGATCTGGTAGCCGTAAACGATATAGCTCAGCAACGCCACAATGGAGTTGAGGATAAAAGAAATGTAAAAAACGGATTTTTGCGGGTGCTTAGCGTGTACGAGCGCGGAGATGAAATCGGTGCCTCCGGTATAGGTACCGGTGCGTATGAGGATCGTATAAATACACCCCATAATAATACCGGCGATCAGCGGAGCAAGGATCCGGCTGGTGCCGTTTTCCGTGTAATACCGAAAATCCGTCAGGTCGATTTTCTCCAGCAATATCAGCCCTACGGAAAAAACACCGACATATACCATACTGCGTATCGCAAGAGAGCGGCTCACCTTGAAAAAAATAAGGATCGCAAGCGGGATATTGATCAGCACGCTCATATAGCCGATGTTGATGCCAAATACCTTTTGAATGATCGTGCACAGTCCGTTGACGCCGGAGGGAGCGAAGGAGTTCGGCAATATCAAAATGACATAGCTCAACGCGGCGACCGCCGCCGCCAACACGATCATACCGTAGGAAACTGCTTTTTTAACCATCATTGTGTCCTCCAAATGCAAACAAGGTACATCCATTATACCATGCAACGCGGGATCGCGCAATATGAATAATTACTCCGGCGTGAACAACGTGTCCTTGCGGTTTTCGCTATCGAATATCATTTGATATATGACTTTTTCATATTGCTTGAGCAGAGTGGAGTAGGGGGAATTGCCGGCGTCCTTATAGTGATTGCCGTCCTTGTCGATGATGCCGATATTGTCAATGACCGGAACGGTTTCGCTCAGGCGCAACAGATAGCGGCTAAAGGGTGTTGTTTGCACACCGGCGGTCTTCATCAAATAGGAGGACAGGAAGTTGACGCTCAAGCGTTCGATATACTGCTCCTCAATGGGGTAGTTTGCCCAAATATAGAACGGGGTGATGTATCGCTTTTGCTCCTGCTCGTCGGACAGCGTGTAGAGCGAATTGACCCCGAGCAGGTCGGCGATATAGGACTCCTCAATATTCGGTTGATGGTCGCCGAACAGGCAAATGACCGTCGGTTCCTCTTGCACGGAGAAATAGTCGATCAGCTCCCGGAAAGCGTCATCGGAGCGTTTGATCAGCGAGAGATATTGGTTAGTTTTGGGGACATTGAGGGGATTGCCGTTTTCACCGAGGGCATAGACCTCCTGCGTAAAATTGTCCGCCTGCTCGGTGTAGCCGCCGTGATTTTGCATCGTGACGTTGAACATAAAGAACGGCTCATCCAGGTCGCGCTTTTCGTACATCTCGATGACCTTGCGGTAATTATAGCTGTCGCTGACATAGCGGCGCAACAGCACCGATTGTCCCGGGTACGCTTCCTCTGCGAGCTGTTCTAATACCTTTTCATCAAAGCCGCTGTTCTGGTATCCCATCAGCACCGAACGGTCGATGACCGAGGTGATAGAGGAAAAACGCGAAAAGCCCATATAGTTGTACACATTTACCCTGTTCCACCCGCTGGAGTAGTAGGGATGGAACGCGATACCGCCATATCCCTGCCGCCCGAGTGTACGCGTGAGCGACGGAATGGGATTTTTGACATACAGCATAAAGGCGTTGCTCCCGGCGGGGAAGAACGAGGTTGATGCGCCGGTCAGGAACTCAAACTCGGTATTGCTCGTACCGGAGCCGATGACCGGGACATACAGATTGCCACGCACGGTATTTTCGGTCAAACTGTGCAGGAACGGCATATAGTCGATGTTGGTTTTTACGTCCCCGAGCACGCCGAGATCGGCGAGGGATTCATTCATAATGCAAATGATATTTGGGGTCTGTGTCCCGGTCGGCTCACCGTCGTCCCCGGCGGACACGATCTGCTCCACCTCATCGGGGTCATAGCCGGCAGGTCGGCTGACAAAGAGATACTTGGTATTGAGGCAGAAATTGAGTACCACGCCGGTGTTGCGGTAGCCGCGGGACTGGTTCCAGTAGTCTGGCTTGAGCCCCGCGTCGGCGTAGGCGTCGGTAAAGACATACAACCCGACCACGCACACGATGAGTGTGCCGAAAAAAGCACGCAGGGCGATCTTAATGACGGTATCGGCGGCGGGGGTGCGGAGCTTATATGCCGCGATCTCGAGAAATGCCAGCAATACCACCGCGATGACCACTTGATAATTGAACGAAAAATCGTATGCCGCGGCGACATTGGCGGCGGTTTTGGCGCTGACAATATCAATGGGGACAAGCGGTGTGCCGCGGAATGCCTTGACATAGAAATTGGCAAGTGCCAGCACGAAAAACAGGGGATTGACGATCAGCATCGGCAAACGCAGACTGCCGGATAAGACATATACAAATCCATAAAATAAGAAATACAATATGTAGTTGAGCAACAGCGTCTGAAAGCTCCAATCCCAGGTGAAAACGCCGTTTAAGCATTCGACCATGGTCATGGCTACGATCGGGAGCAAACAGAAAACGACAACGGAAATGATGCGGCTGGCTTTTTCGTCACAACGCCAGCAAAGCACCGTCAGCGCCCCGAGTATGCCGCAGGAGAGCAGGGTGAGGCAAAAGAGGAGCGTGCCGCACGGGACATACTCCTGCAGGAACTCCTGCGTGTGCAAAAGAACGAAGGCAAACAGCAGCACCGTGAAGCAACCGCCGCCGATCAGCCGCCGTTTATCGGTGGAAACCGAGAAATGTCTGCCGAGTGGCGTTGTCCATCCCGCACTTGTCATTTTGTCGCCTCCTTTTCACGTTTTCGCCAGTATAGCACCATATTATGAAAAAAATATGAATAAATCGCAATATGTGAGAAAGGGGGTTGATTTTCCGAAAAAAACGGTATATAATGTCAATAAATTATTATGGGCGGGGTTGGTTTTCATTTTTAGAAACGCCCCGTTTTGAGGGGGAAATGGCTATGCTGACTATGTCCGGTGAAGTGAATACCGTGGGGTCGATCCTGTCCGATGCCGGTATGACGGTGTTGATCGGTCTTGTGGTGGTTTTTGCGGTGCTTTTACTGCTGACGGGGATCATCAAGCTGTTCGGCAAGGCGATGTCCGGCACCGCCAAAACGGAGACGCAAGCGCCCGTTGCGCCGGCGGTTGCACCGTCGGTCGCGGCACCGATCGTCGGCAATACCGCGCCGGTGACGACCGAGCCGCAGGTAGAAAACGGCATCCCGGAGGAAACGGTCGCGGTGATCTCGGCGGCGGTCGCATCGGTTGCACCGATGGGGACGCAGTATGCCGTGCGGAGTATTCGTCGGGCGTAAGGAGGATTTAGTCAATGCAAGCGTTTTTGAATGCGATCGTCGATCTGTGGAACGATTCCGGTCTGGCACATCTGCTCAATTTTGCGGCGGGCGGATGGAAATGCCTCATTATGATCGCCGTCGCGTGTTTTCTGCTGTATTTAGCGATCAAAAAGAAGTTTGAGCCGCTGTTGTTGCTCCCGATCGCGTTCGGGATGTTGCTCGTCAATCTGCCGCTGGGCGGCGTTATGGACCCGCAACAGAACTCGTTGGTCGCCTTTACCGAGGATGAGATCGTGCAGTATGCCGACGGCACTTACACACAGATCTATCCGGTTTCGGAAACGGAGATCGAGTTCCGCGGCGTGACGCAGGATGTGCTCAATCAGTATGCCCACAGCTTTGTGACCGCATCGGGAGAGGTGCGGTATATTCTGACCTATAACAACAATATGTATCTGGTCAAGGAGCTGAATGCGGACGGCTCTGCCGAAACGGTGAGCCTGCAATGGCAGCATTTTAACCAAGGTGGTCTGCTGTGGTATCTGTACCAGGGGGTCAAGTTCGGCATTTATCCGCCGCTCATCTTCCTCGGCATCGGTGCGATGACCGATTTCGGGCCGTTGCTCAGCAATCCCAAGAGCTTCCTGCTTGGCGCGGCGGCACAGCTCGGTATTTTCACGACCTATTTCGGCGCGCGTTGCCTTAATCTGCTTCCGCGTGCGGAATTATTCGGACTCGCCTTTACGAAGGCGCAGGCAGCATCCATCGGTATCATCGGCGGCGCGGACGGGCCGACGGCGATCTTCCTCGCCTCCAAGCTGGCACCCGAATTGCTCGGCGCGATCGCGATCGCGGCGTATTCGTATATGGCGCTCGTGCCGATCATCCAGCCGCCCATTATGCGGGCGCTGACGACCAAGCAGGAGCGCTCGGTCGTGATGACCCAGCTCCGCGAGGTGTCGAAGACGGAGAAGATCCTGTTTCCGATCCTCGTGACGGTGGTATGCGTGCTGTTGTTGCCGTCGGCGGCGCCGCTGATCGGTATGCTGATGCTCGGCAACCTGATGCGCGAGAGCGGCGTGGTGGATCGCATCAGCAAGACCGCGCAGAATGAGCTGATGAATATTATCACGATCTTCCTCGGCGTGACGGTCGGCGCGACGGCGAATGCCAATAATTTCCTCCAGCCGACTACCCTGCTCATCATTGCACTCGGCTTGGTCGCGTTCTCGGTCGGTACGGCGGGCGGCGTATTGCTCGGCAAGCTGATGTATGCCGTGACCGGCGGCAAGGTCAATCCGCTGATCGGCTCGGCGGGCGTGTCCGCTGTCCCGATGGCGGCGCGTGTATCGCAGAAGGTCGGGCAGGAGGAAAATCCCGGCAACTTCCTGCTGATGCACGCGATG
>CALDHV010000142.1 GCA_937902305.1 uncultured Clostridia bacterium | reverse complement strand
TTTTCCAGATGCTCGCGCATTCTCTCGCGAGAGTTTTCCGGCGATGTGGCGTATACCCGCTCGGTGAACGCCTCACCGAAGAACGCCTCCGGCGTCGCATACCGCGCCATACCCCAGCCGTAGGCTTTACCGCTTTTCGCCGTCGCGTAGCTGAAATCCGCGGTGGTGATATACCCCTGCATTTGCAGGCCGGTCACGCAGGAATCGAACTGCTTGCGGCTGTCCCCTCCGGTACAGCTTTGCTCCTTGAGCTCCTTGGAAAGCATAGAGGTCGGGCAGGCGGTCAGCACCTCCATAATGCGCAGGTCGCGGTGACGCGCCAGCCCCTCATCCACCCGGGCATCATAATCGTACCCGTCCCGGCGGTAATTTGCAAAATCCGGGAACCAATCCCGGCTGATAAAGCACGCCTTGCCACGGAAAAACTTGCCGTAGGCGCATCCGGTCTGCCGGATGACCGGCCCTTTCCATTCCCACGGGCCGTCCTGCGTATCGGAGAACCATAATTCCGGCGGACAGCATTCGGCGATGGAAAAGCCGGGGATCGCGTGCCGGAAAAAGGGCAAAAAGCCCATTCCCTCCACCAAAGCGGCGACATCCGCCGCCGAACGGATCATCGGTAACTGCATATATTTCGCCTCCCGCTGTCAGTATACCGCATCCGTTGCAAATTGGCAAGATAAACAAATCACGCCTTGAGCGCGTTTTCTTTTGAAAGGACTATTCTACCTATGAATGAAACCACGGATTTTTCCTCCTTCGGGCTCAGTGAGCCCACCCTGCGTGCGGTCAAGGCGATGGGCTTTGCCGCGCCGACCCCGGTGCAGGCAGAGACGATCCCGCTGATGATCGAGGGGCGCGATGTCATCGCCAAAGCCCCCACCGGCACCGGCAAGACCTGCGCGTTTGGCATCCCGCTGATCGAATGTCTCAACCCCGATATGAAAGACCTGCAGGCGGTCGTGCTCTGCCCCACCCGCGAGCTGTGCGAGCAGATCACTGCCGATCTGCGGGCGTTGGTGCGCTTCAATCCCGCCATCCGCATTGCCTCCATCTACGGCGGACAGCCGATGGGACGGCAGATCGACGCACTCAAAAAACATCCGCACATCGTTGTTGCCACCCCGGGGCGGTTGCTCGACCATATGGGGCGCGGCAATGTATGGCTCGGCAATCTGTATACCGCCGTGCTGGACGAAGCCGACGAAATGCTCAAGATGGGATTTATCAAGGATGTGCGCCGCATACTCAACGCGACCCCCGAGGACACGCAGGTGGTGATGTTCAGCGCCACCATTTCGCGGGATGTGATGGATGTCGCGTGGGAATATCAGCACGACGCGGTGGAGATACAGGTCGCCGCCGAGGGAGACAACCGTCCGGACATCCGGCAATATCTCATCCATTCCTCCGGCTCGGCACGTATGGACGATATGCTGGATATTATCCGCGCCGAGGACTACCACCGGGTGATGGTTTTCGCCAATATGAAATGCACCGTCAAGCAGCTGACCGAGCGTCTGCAAAAGCGGCACGGCTCGGTGGACTGCCTGCACGGCGATATGCCGCAATCCTTACGCAACAAGGTGATGGCAAAGTTCCGTGAAAACAAGCTGGAGATCCTCGTTGCCACCGATGTCGCCGCACGCGGCATTGACGTCGAGGATGTGGAAGCGGTGTTCAACTACGATATACCGGAGGAAAATGAATATTACCTCCACCGCATCGGGCGTACCGGTCGCGCCAAAAGGCAGGGCAGTGCTTACACCTTTATGAGCGATGCCGACCGCTATCGCATTCGGGACATTCTCAAATACACCCGCTCCGAGGCGGAAATGATGACCTTTGATGCCGAACGGCGGCTTGTCCCGGAGCGGCAGACGGATGCCGACAACGAGGCGCGAAAAAGTGCTGGACAAACCCGGCGCGGCGTGATACAATGATAGGGAATATTCGGCAATGCGCCGATCGGTCAACTGACCGGGAAAGGATACGGTAATCTGTATGAAACGAGTTATCAGCATCATTTTGGCAACGGTTTTGCTGTTGTCCGCCTTGACGCTCTCCGGCTGCTCTATGCCGAAGCTGACCCTCGGCGGCACGCCGAAGACCGCGGCGACAGTCGGGGATACCACCATCTCCACCGGTGAGTATCTTGCATATCTGTTCAACAACTTCTACAACGTCTATTATAATCAGGGGTTGTATCAGTATGCCGACTACGGATACGATGTCTGGGAGCAGGAGTTCCCGTACGGCGAGGGCGACGATACCAAAAACCTGAAGTTCAATGAATACCTTACGGAGATGACCAAGGACACCATTATCCGTCAGGTCGCCGCC
>CALDHV010000141.1 GCA_937902305.1 uncultured Clostridia bacterium | reverse complement strand
CGGCAGCCCTCCAGCTCCAGCTTCTGCGCGGTAATATCCGACACCGCAATATCCGCGCTGACAGATTTTACCTCCAACTCCTCCAAAGGAAAACGAGGCTGAACTTTCAACAGACGACCCGGATGTTGAAATCGGTTCAAGGAACCGTCAGACTTTGGTCAACAACCAGGCTCGAACCTTGTTCAGCGTTGGCGAAAAGGAACGTGCCTACGCGATGCTTTATGAAGCGATTGCCGCGCAAACGGAAGAGATGGAACGCAAGCCGCATTATGGTCTTTTCGCCGAGCTTTACTTTATGGACCATCTCAGCGATAGCGCCTTGCATTATTACGAGAAGAGTTTCCCCTTCGACCCGTACGAGCGCACGCGCCTGCTCAATAATATGATTTCGCTGTGCAATGAGATGGGCGATTACGAAAAGGCGACCCCGTGGTCGGAGAACGGCGTGCGCGGATGCAAGCGTTTCCTTGACCGCGTTTGGGCGTTGCAGGATGTCGTCACAGACGGCGACGGGCTGTCGGCGGATATGACCGCTCCGTTCCATCGCACCATCAAAAAGGTGACGGAGGACATTGAGGGAATGAAGTTCAACACCGCCATCGCGGCGTTGATGACCTTGCTCAATCAAATCGCCGACAAGGGTAGCTTGACCCGCGGCGAGCTGAAAATATGGCTCGGTCTGCTCAATCCGTTCGCCCCGCACATCACCGAGGAAATGTGGCAGGCGGCGGGCTTTGCCGGACGGCTGGTGACTGAGCCGTGGCCGGAATATGACGAGGCAAAATGCGCCGACGCGACGGTGGAGATCGCCGTGCAGGTCAACGGCAAGGTGCGCACCCGCATCACCGTTGCCGCGGATATTGCCGCGCCGGAGGCGATCGCCGCCGCCAAAGCGGATGACAAGATCGCCGCCGCCCTTGCCGGGATGACGGTCGTTAAGGAGCTGTATGTGCCCGGCAAGCTGGTTAATCTGGTCGTTAAGCCGAATTGAAAAAGGGCGGTATGATGGCAGACAATCAACCATTGGTCAGCATCATCGTCCCGGTTTATAATGTCGCGCCGTTTTTGGAGGACTGTGTGCAGTCGCTTTTGGCGCAGACGTATGAGGCGGTTGAGATCGTGCTGGCGGACGACGGCTCTACCGATGAAAGCGGCATGCTGTGCGATGCGTACGCATCCGATCCGCGGGTGACGGTGTTGCATTTGCCCAACGGCGGCGCGGGAAAAGCCCGCAATGCCGCCATCGTCGTTTCACGCGGGGAGCTGATCGGCTTTGCGGATGCGGACGATGTTGCCGCGCCGACGATGATCGCGACCTTGCTTGCCGCGCTTTCGGCGCACCCGGAGGCGGGAATGTGCTCGGCGGCATACGGGGTCATCGCGCAGGACGGCAGTCTACTGGAGGAGCGCACCCGCGACGAAACCGCCCCCCTGCGGGTGAGCGGCGTGTTTTCCGCCGGCGAGATGTATGAAAAGCTGTGCGCCCCGGACGGGGAGCATTTCATCGGTCTGTGGACGAAGCTGTTTCGGCGCTCCGTCGTGACCGGATACCCGATGCCGGAAAAGGAGCACGAGGATGAATATGTCATCCCCTACTGGTTTCGCGACGCGGGGAAAACGGTGCTGATCCCCGATACCGTCTACTATTATCGGATGCGCACGAACAGCGTCCTGCACGCGACCAAAAAGCGGATCGCGGAGCGGATCGCCACCGTCGGCGCTCATTTGGAGCGCACCGCGCTGTTTATGGCGGAGGGCTATCCGCCGTTAGCGACCGACAGCTTTCAGTATGCGTTCATCGCGCTGTGTCTGATCCGGGCGCTGTATGATGACGGCGAGCCGGAGGCGGAACGCTTGATCGCGGAAAATCTGGCGGCAATGGACGCGGTCTATCGGCAATATGGGCGACATTTCCCGGGCTATATCCGGTTGATGTTTCCGCTGTTTCGCCGCTTCCCGATGGCGGTCGGGCGCGGCGTCCTGCGCACGGTGCAACGGCAGAATATGGGCTTTGACCGGCGGATATTGGGTACAGACGCATAGGAACTAAGGCTATTTCACGTCTATAGCGGTGGATGTGAACGATAGGAGGAAAATGAAATGGATATGGTACAGAAACCTCTGATCAGCGTGATCATCCCGGTATATGGTGTGGAGCAGTATTTGGATCAATGTGTGCGCTCGGTTTTGGCACAGACCTACACCAATTTGGAGATCATCCTTGTGGATGACGGCTCTCCCGACCGGTGTGGGGAGATGTGCGAGGCTTATAAGGCGGCAGACCCGCGCGTAAAAGTGGTGCATCGGGAGAACGGCGGTCTGCCGGTCGCCCGCAATTCCGGTATGGAGATCGCCCACGGGGAGTATGTCGGCTTTGTGGACTCGGATGATTTTATCGAGCCGGATATGTACGAAAAGCTGATGAACGCTCTGCTGGCGCACCCCGAGGCGGGCATCGCAAGCGGTGTGTTCTCCTACTGTGACGAAGAAGGCGAGCCGCTGGAGGAAAAATATCAGAGCTTCACGCAGAATATGCGGGTGAGCGGCGTGTTTTCCTCTATGGAAATGCTGGAAAAGCTGGCCGCTTTCCGCGGGGAAAACTTCGTGATGGTCTGGCGGTGTCTGTACGCCCGCAATATCATCGACAAATGTCCGTTTACTCCCAAGCAGGAGCACGAGGACGAGGTCATTATCCATCGGATGTATGACGAGGCGAAAAACGTCGTGTTGATCCCCGATGTGATCTATCACTATCGGATGCGTGCGGACAGCATCCTCAACTCCCCCGACATCCGGGCGGAGGAGCGGATCGCCAGCGTGGACGCGTTTTTGGATCGCACCCGGCTGTGCGCGGAAAAGGGAAGCAAAAAGCTGGCGACGGCGAACTTTTTCGGCGCGTATATGATCGCCTGCCTGGTGCGGGGGATGTTCGACTATGACGATCCGGAGGTCAAGGAGAGCTTTGACCGGCGGTTTGCGGCGATGGAGGAGGTATACCGGCAGAACAAGAAGTATATTGATTGGTATATGCGGCTGTTTTATCCGCCCTTCCGTCGCAATCCCGCTTCGGCGGCAAGGATATTCCTGTGGATCTCCAAGACCTGTCATCTGGGCTTGGAGGAGCTTATGACCAAATCGCAACTGTTGAGCGAGCGAAAAGCCTTTAAGCTGTGATCGCTTGCTATTCGGAGAGGGAGAAAAAATGAGCCTGTCGGAAAACCCGCTGGTCAGCGTGATCGTTCCGGTTTACCGCGTGGAGCGGTATCTGGATCAATGCGTGCGCTCGATTTTGGCGCAGACCTACACCGATCTGGAGATCATTCTGGTGGATGACGGCTCTCCCGATCGGTGCGGTGAGATGTGCGAGGCGTACAAGAAGGAAGACCCCCGCGTAGCGGTCATCCATCAGGAGAACGGGGGGCTTTCGGTCGCGCGCAACACCGGCGTTGCCGCGTCGCACGGGGAGCTGATCGGCTTTGTGGATTCGGACGATTTTATCGAGCCGGATATGTATGAAAAGCTGGTCGGCGCATTGCAGGCGCACCCGCAGGCGCGTATCGCGCTTGCGGCATATGAGCTGTGCGACGATGACGGCGTGCCGCTCCCGGACGATATTCAGCAGAACGCCGCCAATCTGCGGATAGACGGCGTGTTTTCCGCCAAGGAAATGTATGAGAAGCTGGCGGGCTTTCGCGGGGACAATTTCAACGCCGTGTGGGATAAGCTTTACTACCGCGACGTGATCGTGCAAAACCCGTTCACCCCGCGCAAGGAGCACGAGGACGAATATATTATCCACCGTCTGTTCCGCGATGCGGGCTCGGTCGTTTCGCTGGCAGACCCGGTGTACCATTACCGGATGCGGCAGGGCAGTCTGCTCAATGCCGGCGCTGTCCGTGTGGAGGAGCGCATTGCGAGCGTAGACTCGTATCTCGACCGCACGGAAATGCTGATGGCAGAGGGCTATGACGAGCTGGCGGGCAAGAGCTTTTTCAGCGCCTATGTTGTTCTGTGCTTGGTGCGGGGCGTGTTCGATTACCGCGATCCGACGGTCAAGCGTTGCTTTGATGAGCGGCTGGCGGCGGCGACGGCGGTATATGAGAAATATAAAGAGCGCTTCCCGTCCTCGGTGCGGTCGGCGTTTCCGTCTCTGCAACGGTTTCCGGGGATGACCGCCCGTGGCTTTGTGTTCACCACGCGGCTGTTTGGCTTGGGGCTGGTGGAGATGATGAAAAAGCCGCAAATGCTGGTAAAGCGCAAGAATGTCGGCTATTGAGATGAAAACAGACGGAGCTGTGAAAGGTCTACAGACATTTTCACGGCTCTGTTTTTGTTTTGGGGAGACGGTGCGGCGATCCGGCGACAGACCGGCGGTCGGCACGGTGCTTTCGATGCGCACGATGACGCAGGTGTCCTCTAAAAAGTAGTCGAAAAAAGCCCAAAAACCCTTGATTAAACCCAAAATATATGGTATACTACTACCAATGTTTTTATTTCGGGGGAGGGCGCTTATGAGCAAGATCGAACCGGCGGTCAAACGCGAAACGCGGTATATCGCTATCGGCGTTTTGGCGCTCAGCGTACTGTTCGAGCTGGTGTTTGTCCTCCTGCGCCGGTGGGATCTGACCGTGCTGTGGGGCAATCTGCTCAGCGCCGCCACCGCCATCGGCAATTTCTTCCTGATGGGACTGACGGTGCAAAAAGCCGTTCTTCGCGACCCGAAAGCCGCGGAAAAGCTCGTTCGGCTGTCCCAGACCCTGCGCTTTTTGCTTCAGCTTGCGATTGCGGGCATCGCTCTGCTGCTGCCGGGGGTTTTCAACATCTGGGCGGTGCTGATCCCGCTTCTGTTCCCCCGGCTGGCGATCGCCGCCCGCCCGCTTTTCAACAAAAAGGGCGCCAACGACGCCGAAAACTATGTCAAACCGACCCCCGCCGTCGCGGACGAGCCCGACGACGATGACGATGACTGACGAAAGGAGCAAGGACACGTGAAACAGACCGACGTCAACAGCCGCGCTTTCAAGCTCGCGGATATACTGCTGTTGGTGCTGACGGTTTTGCCGCTCGTGTGCGGGATGGTGCTGAAGGTGCTGTTCACCCCCGCCGGCAGCGGTGACATCGACATCACCGGCGCGTTGATCTATTTCACCGTTCCGATGCCGCTTCAAGACCTGCCGATCACCGAGGCGCAGGTCAACTCGTGGCTGGTGATCCTGTTCATCTTCTTCCTGTGCCTGTATCTGACTCACGGGCTTGCCTCCCGCCCCGTCACCCGCCGCCAGCATTTGGCGGAATGGGTCGTCGAGCAAACCGAGAAGCTCGTCCACGCCAATATGGACTCCTATTTCGCGGGCTTTGCGCCGTTCGTCGCCGCCATCATGGGGCTGTCGGCGTTTTCCAGCCTGCTGGCGCTGATCGGGCTGTTCACCCCCACCTCCGATATGAATGTCGTCGGCGGCTGGGCGGTGCTGGTGTTCTTTATGATAACCTATTATAAGATGAAATGCGGCCCGCTCCATTATCTCAAGAGCTTTGCCGAGCCTGCCCTGCTGACCCCGATGAATGTCATCAGCGAGTTCGCCACCCCGGTGTCGATGGCGTTCCGTCATTACGGCAACGTCCTGTCCGGCGCGGTCATCTCGGTGCTGATCGGCGCATTGCTCACCTCGGTCTCGTCCGCCGTACTCGGCTGGTTGCCCGGCGTGCTGGGCGATATTCCGTTCCTCAAGATTGGTTTGCCGGCGATTTTGTCGGTGTATTTCGACCTGTTCAGCGGATGCCTGCAGGCGTTCATCTTCTCGATGCTGACGATGCTGTATGTATCCGGCGCGTTTCCGGCGGAGGACTATGCCGCCCGGCGCGAAAAACGTAGGCAAAAAGCCTTGAAAAAGGCTCAATAATAACTTTCACGGAGGGAAAAACTATGTTAGAACTCGCAATCGGTATCATTCTCGGCGGATGCGCCGTCGGTGCAGGTCTTGCGCTGATCGCCGGTATCGGCCCCGGTATCGGTGAAGGTAATGCCGTCGCCAAGGCGTGCGAAGCCATCGGCAGACAGCCGGAGTGCAAGAGCGACGTCACCACGACCATGCTGATGGGCTGCGCTATCGCGGAGACCACCGGTCTGTACGGTCTGGTCATCGGCATTTTGCTGATTTTCGTTGCGCCGGGCCGTTTCGTGAATATTCTTCTCAACGCCATCAAATAAGGAGACTGCATCATGCAATCGTTGGACATCATCTCGGTCAATATTTGGCAGATGTTGATTTCTCTGGCGAACCTCGTTTTGCTGTTCCTGCTACTGAAAAAGTTCCTCTACAAGCCGGTCAAGAAGGTGCTTGCCCAGCGGCAGGCGGCGATCGACGAAAAGTACGCCGCCGCGCAGGCCGCGCAGGACAACGCCGAACAGAATGAGGCCGCCTGGGAGGAAAAAATGCGATCCGCACAGCAGGAGGCGAACGACCGCATCGAGCGGGCGACCGCTCTTGCCGACCGTCGCGGGGAGCAGATCGTCGCCGACGCGCAGGAAAAGGCGGATCGCCTTTTGCGGCAGGCGGAGGACGAGATCGCCCTTGAACGGGAAAAGGCGGAGGAGTCTGTCCGCCGGGAGATCGTGGACGTTTCCGCTCTGCTGGCGGAAAAAATGCTCGGACGGGAGATCCAAACCGCGGATCACCGTGCGCTGATCGACGAGTTTATCGAGCGCGTCGATCAGCCGCAGTAAGGAGCGTGCCTCATGACCGAAGTCAGTCAGGAATATGCTGTCGCACTGTTCTCCCTTTCCCGGGAGAGCGGGACGGAGTTCGGCACGGATCTGGCGACCGTGCGGCAGGTGTTGACCGATATGCCGGCATATCTCGATATGCTGGCATCGCCCGCCATCCCGATGCCGGAGCGGCTCGACGCTATTCGTGCCGCGCTGGGCGATGCCGTGTGCGAGCCGGTCTGCTCGTTTGTGCAGCTGCTCTGTCGCAATGATGAGATACGGCTGTTTTTTGCCTGCGCGGATGCCTATGACGCGATGCTGGCGGCGGAAAATCGCCGCTCCGTCGCGCGGGTGATCAGCGCGGTGCCGCTGACCGATGCCGAGCAAACCACCCTGCGCGAAAAGCTCGAAAAGCGCACCGGTCATACGGTTACGCTGGAATGCGAGGTCGATGCCTCCCTGCTCGGAGGCGCCGTCGTATATGTGGACGGCAAGGTGCTGGACGGCAGTGTGCGGCACCGTTTACAGGATTTGAAGGAAGTGGTTGACAGATGAGCAAACGCCCGGATGAAATCAGCAATATCATCAAGGAGCAGATCCGCCATTACCGGGATAAGATGGAAATGGTCGAGACCGGCACCGTCGTCCTCGTCGGTGACGATATAGCCCGGGTATACGGTCTGCGCGGCTGTATGGCGAGCGAGTTGCTGGAGTTTGAGGACGGTAGCGTCGGATTGGCGCAAAACCTGGAGGAGGAGACCGTTTCCGTGGCGGTGCTGTCGGATAAAAGCGACATCCGCGAGGGCACCGTCGTGCGCCGCACCGGTCAGGTGTTGAGCGTTCCCGCCGGGGATGGCTTGCTCGGTCGTGTGGTCAACGCGCTCGGCGAGCCGATCGACGGCAAGGGCCCCATCGCTTATGCCGAGACCCGCCCGATCGAGGCGGAGGCGCCCGGTATCATTGAGCGGCTCAGCGTTCACGAGCCGTTGCAGACCGGCATCAAGGCGATCGACAGTATGATCCCGATCGGTCGCGGTCAGCGCGAGCTGATCATCGGCGACCGCCAGACCGGTAAGACCGAGATCGCCATCGACACCATCATCAATCAGAAAAATACCGGCGTGCTGTGCATTTATGTCGCCATCGGGCAAAAAAGCTCGTCGGTTGTTCAGCTCGCCAATGAATTGCAAAACGCCGGCGCGATGGACTATACCGTTATCGTGTCCGCCAGCGCGTCCGAGAGCGCGCCGCTACAGTATATCGCCCCCTATGCGGGCTGTGCGATGGCGGAGTATTTCCGCGATCAGGGCAAGGATGTGCTGATCGTCTACGACGATCTGTCCAAGCACGCGGTCGCTTACCGTGCGCTTTCCCTACTCATCCGGCGTCCGCCCGGCCGTGAGGCGTACCCCGGCGACGTTTTCTATCTGCACTCCCGTCTGCTGGAGCGCGCGGCGTGTGTCGCGCCGGAATACGGCGGCGGCACCATCACCGCCCTGCCCATTATCGAAACACAGGCGGGCGACGTGTCGGCGTATATCCCGACCAACGTCATCTCCATCACCGACGGGCAGATATTCCTGGAAACGGAGCTTTTTCACTCCGGTATCATCCCGGCGATCAACCCCGGCATTTCGGTCAGCCGTGTCGGCGGCTCCGCCCAGCGCAAGTCGATGAAAAAGGTCTCCGGCAAGCTCAAGCTGCTGTATTCGCAATACCGTGAGCTGCAATCCTTTGCCCAGTTTGGCAGTGACCTCGACGCGGATACCAAGGCGCGGCTCGCGCTCGGTGAACGCATCGTCGAGGTGCTCAAGCAGGGGCGCAAAAGCGCGCTGTCGGTCGGCTGTCAGGTCGCCATTGTGTACGCCGTGACCAACGGTTTCCTCGATGATGTGCCGGTCGCCCGGGTCAAGGAATACGAGCGCCGTCTGTATGACACTCTGCTCCACGACAAAGCCGATTTGCATAAAAAGCTGGATGACGGCGAGTTCGACGATGCCGTCGTCGAGGAGCTTCGCGCAACGCTTGCGCAGATCGAGCTGTAAAATCTGATAAAAAGGAGGCGCGTCGATGGGCGCCGATATTAAATCCCTGCGTACCCGCATCAAGAGCGTCGATTCGACGTTGCATCTGACCAAAGCTATGGGGCTGGTGGCATCCTCCAAGATCCGCCGCGCCAATGAGGCGATGTTCCACAGCCGGGACTACGCCGCGGCGGTGGAGCGGGCAGTCGGTATGCTGACCGCCTGCGCCGAATGTCGCAAAAGCCCCTATATGCGCCCCGCGCCGGAGGACGGCGGGCGCACCCGCCTCATCGTCATCGCGGGCGACCGCGGACTGGCGGGCGGCTACAACGCCAATATTATGCGACTGATGCGGGAATGGCAGGATGCGGAGGTGCTGGCGATCGGTAAACGCGCCTGCGACCGCTTCGGTCAGCCGTTCGTGTCGTCCGAGCATTTCGGCTATGCCGATGCTCGTGCGCTTGCTGATGCCCAGTGCGCCGATTTCCGCAGTGGCGGGTTTGATCGGCTCGGCATCGTCTGCACGCGGTATGTTTCGGTGATGACGCAGGAGGCGCACATCCGGTGGCTTCTGCCGCTGACCGCCGACAAAAGCGTTACCGCGACCGGCGCGATCTTTGAGCCGAACGAGCGGACGATCCTCGATGAAGCCGTACCGACCTATGTCGCCGGAGAGCTGATCGCGGCGATCCGCGAGAGCTTTGCCAGCGAGGTCGCCGCGCGGCGCACCGCCATGGACTCCGCCGGCAAGAACGCACAGACCATGATCGACGACCTCCAGCTCTCCTACAACCGGGCGCGGCAGGGCGCCATCACACAGGAAATCACCGAAATCGTCGCCGGCAGTTGACGACAATCCTTTTGAGGGAGGAAACAACGATGGAACAATCACATATCGGCCGCGTGGTGCAGGTTATGGGCCCGGTCGTGGACGCGCGCTTTGACGAGGGCGGTCTGCCCCCGTTGCTTAACGCCCTGACCATCCCCATCGGCGACCGCACGCTGACCGTGGAGGTCGCCCAGCACATCGGCGGCAATACCGCCCGGTGCATTGCGATGGCATCCACCGACGGACTGCGCCGCGATACCCCCGTCACCGACACCGGCAAGGCGATCAGTGTACCGGTCGGCAGAGAGACGCTCGGGCGTATCTTCAATGTTCTCGGCGACGCGGTGGACAATATGCCCGCGCCGGAAAATGCCGAACGCTGGGACATCCACCGTCCCGCGCCGGCATACGACGAGCTGGCGACCGCCACCAATATCCTCGAGACCGGTATCAAGGTTATCGACCTGATCTGCCCCTATGCCAAGGGCGGCAAGATCGGTCTGTTCGGCGGTGCCGGTGTCGGCAAAACCGTGCTCATTATGGAGCTGATCCACAATATTGCCACCGAGCACGGCGGACTGTCGGTATTCACCGGCGTCGGCGAGCGTACCCGCGAGGGCAATGACCTGTATAATGAAATGAAAGAGTCCGGCGTTCTGTCCAAGACGGCGCTGGTCTACGGTCAGATGAACGAGCCGCCGGGGGCGCGTATGCGCGTCGGGCTGTCCGGACTGACGATGGCGGAGTATTTCCGCGATACCGAGGGGCAGGATGTTCTGCTGTTCATCGACAATATTTTCCGCTTCACCCAGGCGGGCAGTGAGGTTTCCGCTCTGCTCGGGCGTATGCCGTCCGCCGTCGGCTATCAGCCGACCCTCGCCAACGAAATGGGCGCCTTGCAGGAGCGCATCACCTCGACCAAAAAAGGCTCCATCACCTCGGTGCAGGCGGTGTATGTCCCTGCCGATGACCTGACCGACCCCGCGCCGGCGACCACCTTTGCCCACCTCGATGCGACAACCGTTCTGGCGCGGTCGATCGCCAGCCAGGGCATCTATCCCGCCGTTGATCCGCTGGAGTCCACCAGCCGCATCCTCTCCCCCGATGTCGTCGGGGAGGAGCACTACCGCGTGGCGAAGGAGGTACAGCGTATCCTCCAGCGCTACAAGGAGCTGATGGATATTATCGCCATCATGGGTATGGACGAGCTGTCCGATGACGACCGTCTGCTGGTTCAGCGCGCGCGGAAGATCCAGCGTTTTCTGTCCCAGCCGCTCCACGTTTCGGAGAAGTTCAACGGTTTCCCGGGCATTTACGTTCCGGTTTCCGAGACGATCCGCGGATTTAAGGAGATCATCGAGGGCAAGCACGACGACCTGCCGGAGTCGGCATTTCTGTATGTCGGCACCATCGACGAGGCGGTCGAAAAGGCCAAGCGCGGCGAGAATTGACGCGCGGAAAGGATGCCTATGAACACGTATCGGCTGACGATTTCGACACCGGACGGTAACCGCTTTCGGGACGATGTGACCGCGCTTTCCCTGCGCGGCACGGAGGGCGACCTTGCGGTGCTGGCGGGGCATATCCCGTTCGTCACGGCGGTCAAGCCCGGCGAGTGCATCGTCACCCTGCCGGATGGCAATGAGCGGTTCGGAAAGACCGATGGCGGCTTGCTGACCGTCGGCGTGGAGGAAACGACCCTGCTGTGCGGTGCATTTGACTGGAGCGAATGATCCGAATGTATCACCGAAATAAGTCCGCAAAAGGCGCCCCTTGATCTCAAGGGGCGCCTTTTTTGTCAGGCTATGGGTTTGCGCGAATATCCGAAACGGTTTGGGAGGGCGCAGATGCCCTCCCCTACGAATAGCAACGGCATCAAAAAAGCACCTCGGTCGAGGTGCTTTCGGTTTACATTCTACGCTTATTTATTGTTTCCTGCCGCTTGCTCCACGGATTGGAGAATTGCCCGGCGCTGTTCGTCGGTCAGATCGCGGAATGCGGAAAGCATCCGCCGTTCCTGTCGGTTGAGGGCGACCTCGTGCAACGCATCCTTCATATCCTGCGTCGCAAAAGCATCATTGCCGATCAAAAAATCGACCGACACTCCGAACAGCTCCGCCAAACACGCCAAACACGCGCGATCGGGATTGGCCTTGTCCGTTTCATACTTGGTGTAGGTGGTACGGTGCATATTCAGCGCCGCCGCTATATCCTCCTGCGTCATACCGCATCCCTTGCGCAATGCACGCAACCGGGTCGCAAACGGCGACCGTCCTTCTCGCTCCACCGTACCACTTCCTTTTTGTTGATTTTCTCTATCTTATCACGAACAGGATGGTTAAACAAGCCCTTTTTAGTGAATAATATTCACTTTCGTTTGGTTTTTGTGAAAACCGCTTTTTGTTTATGAACTTTGCCTTGTTTTCTTGAAAAAGATTTGGTATACTACCACTTGATGGTATCCGAAAGGAGGGGACGGCGTGGAAAATAAGCGTTCCTGGCGAAAATGGTTATGGTATTTCACATTGCTGGCGGCGACGGTGCTGTTGTACCGTTTCAGCGGCAATCTTGTACAGATTTGGGGCGTTTTCGGCACGCTCGGACGCATTTTGATGCCGTTTTTGATCGGTATCGGACTGGCGTTTTTGCTGTATGGCCCCAGTCATTGGCTGGAGACCCGTTTCCTGCGGCACAAGGGCAAGCTGTGGTTGCGGTTATCCCGCCCGCTGTCTTTGGTGATCGTTTATATTGTGTTGTTCGGACTGTTGGTGCTGTTTGGCTATCTGATTATCCCTCAGCTCATCAGCAGTATCACCGGGCTGGTCACCGGTATTCCGCATTATCTTGCTGTCGCCAAGGAGCGGCTGGAGGAGTTCACCCGTCCCGGCGGCTGGCTGGCACGGATGAACCTGGTCGGTCGTGCCAACGACGTGTTTGACGCGCTGATTTCCGGCATCACCAAGTTTTTCACCACCGAAAATATCGTCAGCGCTGTGCGCGGGGTCATTTCCGCGACTACCTCACTGGTCGATGCGGTCATCGTCATTATGGTATCGATCTACACACTGACCGGTCGCGAGCGAATCATCCGCGATGTGAAATCGTTGCTGGGACTTTTCTTCCGGGATCACCACGTCCGGCTGATCGGGGACTATTCGCACCGGGTCGCGCACATCTTCTACGGCTATTTCTACGGCTCGTTCGTGGACGCGATGCTGGTCGGCATCGTTGCGTCGATCGGATTGGCGATCTTCCGCGTGCCGTATGCGATCCTGCTTGGTATGACCCTCGGTCTGCTGAATATGATCCCGTATTTCGGGTCGCTGATTGGCGGGGTCGGCATCGTGCTGATCACACTGTTGACCAAGAATATCTACGCCGCGATCGGTATCGCGATCTATATACTCGTGCTCCAGCAGATCGACGGCAATATCGTCCAGCCGCACATCGTCGGCGACTCGGTGGGCTTGCGTCCGATCTATGTTTTGCTGGCGATCACGCTGTTTGGCGGATTGTTCGGCTTCTGGGGGATATTCCTCGGTGTGCCGCTGATGGCGGTTATTCAGATGCTGGTCAAGGACGGCATCGCCGCCAAAAAGCGTAAGCGTGCGGAAAAACCTAACGAAACCGACGGGGAATGATCCGTCCTCCGATTATGCTCAAGTAAAGCCGCATCCCATTATGATGGGATGCGGCTTTGTTTTTTAACGGTAGGTGTACGTTTATCCGATGGTATCCAGCAAATAATCCGCAAAGGCACGGCAAGTCGCACCGGAGCGGTCGCCGGTGACGACCACCCGCTTTTCCGTCTCGGTGCAGACGGTCATCGCCGCCGCCAGCTTGTCCGCCGCGTCGGTGCGGGCGATATGCCGTAGCAGCATTTCACACGCCTTGAAAATGGAAGACGGATTGGCATAATCGCCCAGCCCCTCCTCGATCATCCGCGGTGCGGAGCCGTGGATCGCCTCAAACATCGCGTACCGGTCGCCGATATTGGCGCTTCCCGCCGTACCGACGCCGCCCTGGATCTGCGCCGCCTCATCAGTGATGATGTCACCGTACAGGTTCGGCAGGACGAATACCTGAAACCGGTCGCGGATCGCCTCATTGACCAGATTGGCGGTCATAATGTCGATATACCAGTCCTCCGCCTCGATGCCGGGGTACTCCGCCGCCACCTCGTGGCAGAGCTGGGAGAACTTGCCGTCGGTCTTTTTCATAATATTCGCCTTGGTGACGATGGCGACATTGGTCTTGCCGTTCTGCTTCGCGTATTCAAACGCGGCGCGGGCGATGCGGCGGGTGCCGGCATCGGTCGTCACCTTGAAATCCATTGCCAGCGTATCGGGTATTTCGATGCCTTGACTGCCGAGCACATATTCGCCCTCGGTATTTTCGCGATAAAAGATCCAGTCGATATTCTGATCCGGCACCGTGACCGGGCGGACGTTGGCGTAGAGGTCAAGCTCCCGGCGCAGGGCGACATTGGCGCTTTCCATCGTGCCGCCCTTGGGGGTCGTGGTCGGCCCCTTGAGCAGGACATCGCACGCCTTGATCGCCGCCAGCGTATCCTCCGGCACCGCCTGACCGAGCGCCAGCCGGTTTTCGATCGTCAGCCCCTCGATCGGGCAAAGCTCCACCCGCCCGGCGGCAATATCCTTTGCCAGCAGGCGTTCCAGCAGGCGGGTCGCCTGCTCGACGAGGATCGGGCCGATGCCGTCCCCGCCGACGATGCCGATGACGATGTGTTCCTTTTTGGTGAAATCCGTCGCGGTCGCGCCATGCTCCATCCGGCGCTGACGGGCGATCTGCCCCTCCAGCACCCGTTGAAACTGCTCGACTGCCGCTTTGACTGCCTGTTCCATCACGCATTGATCTCCTTTGTGTAGTTGAGTAATCCGCCGGCCTTGAGAATGGCCTTCTGCCGGTCGGTAAAATCGGCGACGAGTGTTACCGTCGCGCCGCTTTGTTCGTCGGTCAGGGTCACGATGCCGCTGTCCATCCCCGCAAACAGCCCGTTCACCGTCAGCGTATCGCCCTCGGCGAGCTTATCGTAGTCCGCCGGATCGGCAAAGGTCAGCGGCAGAATGCCGGCGTTGATGAGGTTGGCGGCGTGGATGCGGGCGAAGCTCTTGGCGATGACCGCGCGTACGCCGAGATACAGCGGCACCAGCGCCGCGTGCTCCCGGGAGGAGCCCTGCCCGTAGTTGCTCCCGCCGACGATGATGCTCTGCCCGGCGGCTTTTGCCCGCTCCGGGAAGGTCTTGTCGCACACGCCGAAGCAATACTGCGACAGATGCGGGATGTTGGAGCGGTACGGCAGGATCTTGGCACCTGCCGGCATAATGTGATCGGTGGTGATGTTGTCCCCGACCTTCAGCACCAGCGGCGCGGACAGGGTATCGGTCTGCGGGCGGCTCTGCGGGAACTCCTTGATGTTCGGCCCGCGTAGCACCTCCACCGCGTCGGCATCGGCTTCGTCTGCCGGTGCCAGCACCGCGCTGTCGTCGATGCGGAACGCCTCCGGGAAAACGATCGGCGGCATCGTGCCAAGCAACTGCGGATCGGTGATCTCACCGAATATCGCGGCGGCGACCGCCGTTTCCGGGCTGACGAGGTACACCTTGCCGTCGGCGGTACCGCTGCGCCCCTCAAAATTGCGGTTGAAGGTGCGCAGGCTGACCCCGGCGGAATTGGGCGAGAAGCCCATCCCGATGCAGGGGCCGCAGGCACATTCGAGCAGGCGCGCGCCGGATGCAAGGATGTCGGTCAGTGCACCGCAGTCGCTGAGCATCGTCAACACCTGCTTGGAGCCGGGCGAGATGGACAGGCTGACCCCCGGATCGACGGTGCGCCCCTTGAGCAGGGCGGCGACCTTCAGCATATCCAGCAGGGAGGAGTTGGTGCAGGAGCCGATGCACACCTGATCGACCTTTGTCCCCTTGAGGGAGGACACCGGCACCACCTTATCCGGGCTGTGCGGACAGGCGATCAGCGGCTCGAGCGTCGACAGGTCGATGTGCAGGATCTTGTCATATTCCGCGTCGGGGTCGCTCGCCAGCGGGATGAAATCCTCCTCCCGCCCCTCTGCCTTGAGGAATGCACGGGTTACGTCATCCGACGGAAAAATCGAGGTGGTGGCACCCAGCTCGGTGCCCATATTGGTGATGGTGGCGCGTTCCGGCACCGACAGTGTTTTGATGCCCTCGCCGCCCCATTCAATGATTGCGCCGACGCCGCCCTTGACCGACAGCTGACGCAATATCTCGAGGCTGACATCCTTCGCCGTGACGAAGGGACGCAGCTTGCCGGTCAGCTCGACCTTATACATTTTCGGCATGGTGATATAGTAGGCGCCGCCGCCCATCGCCACCGCGACATCCAGTCCGCCGGCACCCATTGCCAGCATACCGATGCCGCCGCCGGTCGGCGTATGGCTGTCCGAGCCGATCAGCGTCTTGCCGGGCTTGCCGAAGCGCTCCAGATGCACCTGATGGCAGATGCCGTTGCCGGGACGGGAAAACCAGATGCCGTGCTTTTTCGCCACCGATTGGATATAGCGGTGGTCGTCGGCGTTCTCGAAGCCGGATTGCAGGGTGTTGTGGTCGATATACGCGACACTGCGCTCGGTGCGCACCCGCGGAATACCCATCGTCTCAAACTCCAGATACGCCATCGTGCCGGTGGCATCCTGCGTCAGGGTCTGGTCGATTTTCAGTGCGATCTCGTGCCCGGGGATCATCTCCCCGCTGACCAGATGCGCCGCGATGATTTTTTGTGCGATCGTCTGTCCCATAGTTTTGTCCTCCTCAGCCCAGCATACTTTTTTTGGCGTTTTCGATGTGGCGGATCATCGTCTGCTCCGCTGCGTCGGCGTCGTGCGCGGCGATTGCCGCGAATACCGCCTTGTGCTCATTGAGCGAGTCCACCGCGCGCGCCTTTTTTTCCACCGAGGCGCGGCGATATTTCTGCGCCTTGCGGTGCAGGGGTATCAGCGTGCTTTGCAGGGTGATACTGCCGCACGCGGCATAGATCAGCTCGTGGAACGCGTTATCCTGATATTGCACATGCTCGGCGTCGGCGCGGGAAACATAAAACTCCTGCAATTCCACCGCCTCCTCAAGCTTTTTGAGTTGTTCCGGCGTGATGCGGGTCGCCGCACGCCGCGCCGCCATACCCTCGATGCGCAGGCGGACATCGAGGATGTCCGCAATATCCTCCTGCGTGATGCCCTGCACCCGCATTCCCTTGCCGGCGTCCACCAAAATATGCTCCTGCTCCAGGCGGCGGATCGCCTCCCGCACCGGGGTGCGGCTGACCGCCAGCTCCTCCGACAGGCGCGCCTCGGTCAGCACCTCGCCATAGGGGTATTTACCGCTCAAAATGTCATTTTCCAGCTTTTCGAATACGCAGTCTGCCAGCGACACACTGCGATGCTCCTGCATAGCCATTGCCCTCTCTCCTCTCACAGACGGGCAAAGCGCCCGTCGGAAAACTCCGCGATCTTTTCTTCCAGCTCGGCATTGGACAGCGACGTTTGCCGTCCGCCCTCATATTCGTGATCGACCCATTCTTTCATTTTGACCACCAGCGGGCTGTGCTTATCCACCTGCTCATCGCCGGTCAGCCCGTAGTTCTCGTTGATCCAGTAAGCGATGCCCGCCAGCCCGGAGGTGTTGCTGATCAGCACCGACGCGGGGCGGTTGAGGATCTTTTTGGTGTCAAAAATGTTGTAGATCTCCTCATCCTTGAGTAAGCCGTCGGCGTGGATGCCGGCGCGGGTGACATTGAAATTGCGCCCGACGAACGGGGTCATCGGCGGGATCTTGTATCCCATTTCGTCCCGGAAGAAGCGGGCGATCTCGGTGATGACGGTGGGATCCATACCGTCCATGGAGCCGCGCAGGGAGGCGTATTCCATCACCATCGCCTCCAGCGGGACATTGCCGGTGCGCTCGCCGATGCCAAGCAGGGAGCAGTTGACCCCGCTCGCGCCGTACAGCCACGCGGTGGAGGCGTTGGCGACCGCCTTGTAGAAGTCGTTGTGTCCGTGCCATTCCAGCATTTCCGACGGCACGTCGGAGAAGTGCTGCAAGCCGTAGATGATGCCCGGCACACTGCGCGGCAGGGCGACCTCGGGGTACGGCACGCCGTAGCCCATCGTGTCGCACGCGCGGATGCGCACCGGGATGCCGGCGTCGCGGCTCATTTCCATCAGCGCGTTGACGAACGGTACCACAAAGCCGTAGAAATCCGCGCGGGTGATGTCCTCGAGGTGACACCGGGGCATTACGCCTGCCTCGAAGGCGTCGCTGACCGCCGCTAAATAGTGGTCGAGCGCCTGTCGGCGGGTCATTTTCAGCTTTTTGAAGATGTGGTAGTCCGAACAGCTGACGAGGATGCCCGTTTCGCGGATGCCGAGATCCTTGACGAGCTTAAAATCCTCGCGGTTGGCGCGAATCCAGGTGGTGATCTCCGGGAAGGTCAGCCCGAGCGCCTGGCACTTTTCGAGTGCCTCGCGGTCTTTTTTGCTGTAGACAAACATTTCGGTCTGCCGGATGATCCCGTAGGGGCCGCCGAGCTTGCTCATCAGCTGGTAGAGCCGGACGATCTGCTCAACCGAGTACGGCTCGACCGATTGCTGACCGTCCCGCAGGGAGGTGTCGGTGATCCATATTTCCTTCGGCATCCCGATCGGGACGCGACGGTGGTTGAAGGACACCTTCGGTACGGTGTCATAGCTGTACATTTCCCGGTACAGGTTCGGATCCGGCACGTCCTGCAGGGAATATTTATAGGTGTTATCCTCTAATAGATTGGTCTTTTGAGAAAGTTCCAACATAGAGATCGCTCCTTTCGCGGTATAAGTGTATACATTTATACCATTATATCTGTGTGCTGTCAAGCCTTTTTTGCGGCAAAAGCGAATTTTTGTGTAATAAAGCGGGATTATTTGCGCCGTTGTCTCCGACACGCGCAGAAATCGCCCCGTAGGGGAGGGGCTTGCCCCTCCCGTATTCATTTGTGCAAACCGTTAGCGGTGGAACGGTCAAGACCGTCCCCTACGGCACAGTCCCGACATACGCACAAGCCTCCGGCTACGCAGAAACCAAAACCCTCATCATCTGGCGTCTAACGTCTAACATCTAATTAAAATGCCGGTCGCGTACGGGCAAGCCTCCCATACGCGACCGGTATGTGTTATCCTTTGTACAAAGACAAGGGCCTACTGATTGAGGAACCGCGACAGAAAATCGCGGGTGGCGGGGTGTTGCGGGGCGCCGAAAATGGCTTCCGGCGCGCCCTCCTCGACGATCACGCCGTCCTTCATAAAGATCACGTGGTCGGATACATCGCGCGCAAACGCCATCTCGTGCGTGACGACCATCATCGTCATCCCCTCCTTGGCGAGGGTGCGCATAACACTCAACACCTCACCGACCATCTGCGGGTCGAGCGCGCTGGTCGGCTCGTCAAAGAGCAGTACCTCCGGCTCCATCGCCAACGCACGGGCGATGGCGACGCGCTGTTTCTGCCCGCCGGACAACTGGCGAGGCTTCGCATTGACATACGGTTCCATACCGACCTTGCGCAGATACTCCATCGCCTTTTCCCTTGCCTCGGCGTGAGAGCGGTGCAGAACGGTCGTCTGCCCGACGATACAGTTATCGAGCGCGGTCATATTATTGAACAGGTTGAAACTCTGGAACACCATACACACGCGGGCACGGTAGGTCTGCACCGAAAAGCCCTTCTGCCGGATGTCGGTACCGTGGAACGCAATGGTGCCGTCGGTCGGCGTTTCCAGCAGATTGACACAACGGAGCATCGTGCTCTTGCCGGAGCCGGACGCACCGATGATGCTGACTGTTTCGCCCTTATGCACGGTGATGTTGATGTCCCGCAGAACCTCGTGCTCTCCGAAGCTTTTTTGCAGGTGGGTGAGCTGTAATACGATCTCGTCAGTCATAATGTCTCTCCTCCTGCTTGACGTGAATCTCCGCCGCGGGGTCGGTCTGCGAGCCGAATATCGTGTAATTTTCCTTGCCGTCCAGCTTTTTCTCCGCCCAACGGAGCAGGCGGGTGATGGTGAAGGTCATAATGAAATACAGCACGCAAACCACCAGGTAGGTCTGGAAGGTCTGGAAGTTCTGCTTCTTGATGACCCCGGCGAAATAGTACAGCTCGGTCACGCCGATGACGTTCAGCACGGAGGTATCCTTGATATTGATGACAAACTCGTTGCTGACCGACGGCAGGATATTCCGCAGCACCTGCGGAATGATGACCCGGAGCATTGTCTGGGTATGCGACATACCGATGGACATCGCGCCCTCAAACTGACCGCGGTCGATGGAGATGATGCCGCCGCGGACGATCTCCGCCATATACGCGCCGGTGTTGATCGACACGATCAGAATGCCGGACGGGATGAGCGCGAGCGTCTGCCCGCCGGTGGCAAAGGCATAACCCCAGTAAATGACCATCGACTGCACCATCATCGGGGTGCCGCGGAAGATCTCCACGTACACCGCGATGATGCCGTTGACGATTTTGTGCAATGTCCGCAAAATCGGATTGTCGGACAGCGGCGCGGTACGCACCACGCCGGTCAGCATACCGATCAGCAGGCCCACCACCGTACCGATGAGCGAGATCAGCATTGTATTGCCGATACCGGTCAGCAGCTGCGGGTAGTAGTCCCGGAAAATATCAATTACCTGACGGAAGAACAACAGCATAGCGACCCCTTATTTTTTCGTAATAATGACGAGGTTGGATTCATAATAAGTGTTGGTGAAGTCAATCTCCTCCTCGCGCTCGGCGGTCGGGCTCATACCGGCGACGATCGCGTCGATAGCACCGGACTGCACCGCCGGCAGGAGAGAATCCCACTCGTAGGCATAGATCTCGAGCTTCATACCGAGCTTGTTGGCGACATACTGCGCGATCTGCACATCGTAGCCGTTGGCGAACATACCGCCCTCACTGCTGATCGGCACCGCGCCGAAGCTCTCACCCTTGGTGTCCGTCCAGTTGTACGGCTCATAGGCGCACTCCATTGCGACCTTGAGGGTGCCGTTGGTGGTTTCGGGAGCGGTGCTCTCGATCGCCAGCTTGTCGATGGTGCCGCCGTTGGCGAGGGTCATCATCTGCTCCATCAGCGCCATTTTCTGATCCTCGGTGATCTCGGCGAGGACGGCGTTGATCTGGTCGCGCAGAGCGGAGCCGGTCTTGAGACCGATCGCGATGCCGACATCCGCCGGGGTGGCGGTGAAGCCGGTGTCGTTGTTTTTCAGCGCGACATAGGTCAGGGTCTCATCGGACTGGACGAGGGATTTCGCGGTCGGCTCCTCGGCGACATAGCCGTCGATCGCGCCGGATTGCAGGGCGACCAGCAGGTCGGTGAAATCCGGGTAGGTGGAGCTTTGCACATCCTCGATCTGTGCCAGCGCGTCGGCGTGGAAGGTGCCCGCCTGTGCGGCGATCTTGGCTCCCTTAAGGTCGGCGAGCGATTTGGCATCGGCAAGGCTTGCCTTTTCGGTCGCTTGACCGCAACCGACGCAGGCGATGAGAAGCGCCAGGGCTAACAATACTACGGACAGTTTTTTCATGGTGATACACACTCCTTTTTCTTTTTGATAAATCACAACAAAAAGGCCTGTGCCCCGCGGAACGGGTATCACAGGCATATACGCCCGCAGATAAGGCGGGCAAATCAAGCCGGCGATAGCGCTCCACAAGTGTGACAGTACCGTGCATATTCTGCGCGATCCCAGCGAAAAAGCGGCGGCAACCAACTTTTTCACTTCGGCGGATGTTCCTTTCCCCGTACCGGCTTGCCGGCGGATGGTGGCGGGTACTGATAACCTCCGCGCCTCTATCTGGCAATTTATCAAATTGCAACCATTATAGCGACCCCGATCGGATTTGTCAAGTATTTTTTTGCACTTTTTGTTATTTTTTTCGGTTGCTTTTTTCGACGGAATGTGCTATATTCTTATATAATATATATAATGAGGGGTGTTGTCGATGTTTTCTCCGGACGGAAATCACGCCGCGCTGTTGGACGCGGGCGGCGTGCTGGCATTTGATGAAAGCAAGGATTTTGCGGCGCAGAAAGCGCAGATCCGCGCGAAACTGCTGGAATTGCTCGGCGATGAGCCGGAGCGGGTACCGCCCGATCCGGTGGTGGAATACGAGAAAGATATGGGCACCTTCACCGAGCGGCGCATCGTCTTTAATGTAGAAAAAGAGGTGCAGGCGGTCTGTATGCTGTGCATCCCGAAAACGGGAAAGAAAAAATACCCGCTGGCGATCGTCCTGCAGGGGCACGGCACCGGGATGCACATTGGTATGGGCAGAAACCTCTATCCCGGCGACCACGCTGAAAGCGGCGACCGGGACATCGCCCTGCAGGCGCTGGAGCGGGGCTATGCGGCGCTGTGTCTGGAGCAGCGCGGTATGGGAGAACGCCGCACGCGCATGGTGTGGGACGAAAACGATAACGGCGAGCCGCGGTGCCACGCGACGGCGCTGATCGCGCTGATGTGCGGTCGCACGCTCATCGGGGAGCGGGTGTGGGATGTTTCCCGCGCGATCGACCTTGCGCTGACCTATCCCGAGATCGACCCCGACCGCATCCTTTGCACCGGCAATTCCGGAGGCGGCACGGCGACCTATTACGCCGCCTGCTGTGATGAGCGCATCGCGGTGGCAATGCCGTCCTGCGCGGTCTGCACCTTTGCGTCCTCCATCGCCGCGATGCCGCACTGCGAGTGTAACTACATCCCCGGCATCGCCAAATATATGGATATGGGCGATATGGCGGCGGCGATCGCGCCGCGCAAGCTGATCGTCATTCACGGCGTGCAGGATCCGATCTTTCCGGATAACGGGGTGCGGGAGGCGTACCGCACGATCGAGGCGGTGTATCGCGCCGCGGGCGTGCCGGGCAACTGCGCTCTGGCAAGCGGCGGTGGCGCCCATCGGTACTACAAGAAAGAGGCGTGGGAGGCGTTCGACCGCATCGTCGGTTGGGAGAAAGAAGTGTAAGGAGGGGCTTTATTATGGAGGAATTATTCGAAAAGCTGCGAGGTATGCAGAAAAAGGCGGGCATCAGCGTGGCGGCGCTGTTGCTGTCGCTGGTCGCGCTGGTCATCACCTTCAAGCTTGCGGGTGCGTTCGGCTTTATCTTTGTCGGCACGGCGCTCATCGCCGGCATCTTCGCCGTCCGCACCAACAAGGCGTATACCGCGTGCTATAAGGAAAATGTGGTGCGCACGGTGCTCGGCGAGGTGTTCGACGATCTCATTTTCGAGCCGGGCAACGGCATCGACGAGGACACCGTATACGGCACCGGGATGGTGCAGGTCGGGGATCGGTTTTCATCCAATGATCTGATCGCGGGAACCTATCACGGTGTCCGGTTCCGGCAGAGCGATGTGCACATCGAGGAGGAAACCCACGATTCCGACGGGAACACCAGCACCTCGACGCTGTTTCGGGGACGCTGGATCATGCTGGAGTTCAACAAAACCTTCCGCGCGGACATGCAGGTGATCTCCAAGCACTTTTTCGCCTCCAAGCGCAAGGGCGGGCTGTTCACGAAGAAAGAGAATAAGCTCAATAAGATCGAGCTGGAAAATGAGACGTTTAACAAGGAGTTCCGGGTGTTCGCGCAGGATCAGCAGGAGGCGTTTTACATCCTCACCCCGCACATGATGGAAGCGCTGATGCGCCTGCGGGAGGGGGTTAAGGCGCCGATCATGCTGATGTTCGTCGGCGGCACGCTCCACGTCGCGGTGGAAAACAACAAGGATGCGTTCGAGGCAAAGATTTTCGGCAAGCTTGACCCGGAGCAGGAGCGCCAGCGGATATTGGGCGACATTCGCATTATTACGGCATTCGCGGACGAGATGGAGCTCGACCGTGACATATATCAATACTAAAAGGAGTGTTTTGTGATGGAAATTGTGATAGGCGTTGCGGTTGTGGTGATCCTTTTGCTGATCATCGTCTGGATCTCGATCGGGAATAAGCTTGCGCGGGCGCAGGTGAAGATCGACGAGGCGGAGAGCGGTATCGACGTTGCGCTGACCAAGCGGTATGACGTGCTGACCAAGCAACTGGACATTGTCAAGGGCTATGCGGCGCACGAAAGCGAAACCATCGCGCGGGTGATCGAGCTGCGGCGCGGTATGCCGATGGCGGAAAAGGCCGCCGCGGTCGCCGCGATGAATGAGATGCAGGGCAAGATCAATGTCGTGGCGGAGGCATATCCGGAGTTGCGCTCGTCGGATAATTTCAAGGCGTTGCAGAACGCCGTGACCGATACCGAGGAGCATTTGCAGGCGGCACGGCGGGCGTATAACGCCAATGTGTCCGCGTTCAATCAGATGTTGGTCGCTTTCCCGTCGAGTATGGTGGCGAACAGCCGCCATATGACCCGCCGCGATTTCTTCGAGGCGGAGGAAATGAAGCGCGAGGATGTCAAAATGACATTTTGATTGTTAGCCTAACAGAAATAATCCGAACCCGCCCGAAAAGGCGTCTTTTTGGAACCTTTCCGCTTTTCGATCTTGGCGGGCGTCAGCCCGCCTGCGATCTCAAAGACGGAAATCTTCACCAAAATACGCTCTTTTCGGGTCGCAGAGTTTGCGCGGAGCGGATTTTTGTTAGGCACGGCAAAAACGCAGTGAATGCTTTTCGCATTCACGAGTATTTTAACAAATCATAACGGAAAATCCGCCTGCGCAAACCGGGTTCGGATTATTCCTGTTAGGCTAGGAGGATAAGAAGATGGATATTCGTTCAACGGCAAGAAAGGTTATGCACATCCGTGCGATCGTGGGCTTTGCGATCGCGGGTATTCTGTTTGTGGCGGTCGGCGTGCTGGTGTTGCGCGCGCCGCAGGGAGATTACGCGCCGGTCAAGGCGACGGTCGATCACATTGATGAGATCGAAAACTTTGATGAGACCGAGTATCATGTCTATGTCGATTATGAGGTAGACGGGAAAAAATATGAGGATGCCGAGTATGGCTCCTACCACACCGGGATGAAAGCCGGCGATATTGTCGATGCGGAGTATAATGTCGATGACCCCGCAGACCTGCGCGCCCCCGGCACGGAGATGATCCCGTATGTCATCGTCGGCGCGGGCATCGTCAGCCTGTTGGTGAGTGTGCTGATGATCGTCAAGGACGTCCGGCGGAAGCAGTAACGCATAGATTGTATACACGCTTTTCCTTTTGCACAGCATACCGATATGCATCGGCGGTGCCGCTTTTGCGACGGGCGGTAAAGTAGTTTTCATCGTAGTAAAATACGCAGATGTCGCTCTCGCGGATCATCGCCCGGTTGCGCTCAATATAGCTTGCCCGTCCGGCGTTTTCAATGCCCGGCGGGCATAGGCTTTCTTCGTACCCGGAGAGCAAAAATTGCATCGTATACTCATTGGCATCCCCGTAATCCGTGCGGAAATGGATCCGACGGATCGCGGGGTGCTTTTCTTTTAATTCCGTCACCAAGTTATAGCACAAATCGTCAAACGCCGAATGATCTCCGAAAATAAAATTGACCGTACCGGATCGGATAAGCTGTAGCAAAACCCTTTGCAACCGTTCCCGCACCTCCGGCACATCCTCGATTTTTCGATGCCCGATAAAGCAACAAGTCATTTTTCTGCCCCCTATGGAAAAATTAGTATACTCAAATCAAGTATACTAATGTCATTATAGCGTATAAACATCTTAAAATATACTTAAATCAAGTCTATTTTGGGTGGTAAAGTATGAGAAATAAAGAAAACAAACATCTTGGCATTGAAATCGACCCGAAAACACATAAAAAACTCAAATATGTTGCGGAATATGAGGGGCGTTCGCTCAACGGGCAAATATTATATTTGGTTAGAAAGTGCATTGACAGGTTTGAGCAGGAAAACGGTGAAATAACAGACGAATAAAGGTGATCGGGAGGGGCTTGCCCCTCCCGATTTAGATATTAAACGTTAGATGACGGGGGCTTTGGCTTGTGCGTGTCGGAAACAATAGTGCAAATCGGCAGTTTCGGCTATTGAATTGCCCGCTCAAAACATTCGTTATCATCATTTTAACAAGTAGGAGTTGTTATGTCAACACAAATCGGGTTATGAACTCGATAAAATAGGGGAAGATATATAGTACAATCATATACGCGAGGTGATTTACTATATGGAAAAGACAGATTTTATTAACAGACTTGTCGAATTGCGTATGAACAAGGGCGTTTCCGCCCGTGAGATGAGTTTGTCAATCGGTCAAAGCCCGTCTTATATCAATAACATTGAATGCGGAAAAAACTTGCCTTCAATGACCGGTTTCTTCTATATATGTGAATATCTTCAAATTACACCGCAGGATTTTTTTGATGCCGAAACCAAAAATCCTACAAAAGCGCAAGAGCTGTTGAAGGCGGTAAAAGGTTTGAGCAATGAAAAACTTGATCATTTGATTGCTCTTGCAAAAAGTATAAAATGAAATTCGGGTCTTGAAAAGGCGGACGGAAATGCTATGATCAGCGGGAACAAATCAGCAAAAGGACGGAGAACTATGGACTGGACAGAGGTTTGCATCCGCGTCGCTACCGCGCACGCGGACGATGCCGCCGCCATCGCACATATGGTGGTGCCGTACGGCATTTACGTAGAAGATTACAGCGATCTGGAGGAGCAGGCGGCCGAGATCGCCCACATCGACCTGATCGACGAAGACCTGCTGGCACGGGATCGCGCCCACGCGATCATCCACCTGTATATCGAGCCGCAGGAAAACCCCGCCGAGTCGGTCGCATTCCTGCGGGAACGGCTCGGTGCCGCCGGCATCCCCAGCGAGGTCGTTTCCGACACCGTGCGGGAGGAGGATTGGGCGAACAACTGGAAGCAGTATTTCAAGCCCCTTCCGGTCGGGGAAAAACTGCTCATCTGCCCGTCGTGGGAAATCGCCGACAACCCCGATCGCCGCGCCGTGCTTTCCATCGACCCCGGTATGGCGTTCGGTACCGGCGGACACGATACAACCCGGCTGGTGCTGGAGGCGATCGAACGGCACGTCACCCCCGGGTGTGCGTTTCTCGACATCGGATGCGGCAGCGGTATTCTCTCCATCGCCGCCTGCCTGCTCGGTGCGGGCAGTGCGTTCGGTGTGGATATTGATGCGCTGGCGGTCAAGACCGCCCGTGAAAACGGCGCGCTCAACGGCTTGACCGAGCCGCGCTACACCATCGTCGAGGGCGACCTCGCGGACAAGGTGACGGGACAGTATCCCGTCGTCGCCGCCAACATTGTCGCCGATGCGATCATTGCGCTTTCCCCCGCCGTCCCGCGTTTTCTCGCGCCCGGAGGAGTCTATATCGTTTCCGGCATCATCGACACCCGCGAAAAGGATGTGCTGGCGGCACTCACGCGCCTCGGCTTCGCCGTCGCCGAACGGCGGGAGCATGGCGGGTGGGTTTGCCTGACCGCTGTAAAGGAGTGACCGTATGCCGCGATTTTTTGTTCCGCAACCGCTGACGGTCGGCGGGCAGACCGTGCTGGACGGCGCGGATGCCCGGCACATCGCCGGCGCTCTGCGTATGACGGTCGGGGAAACGCTCACCCTCTGCGACGGGCAGGGCACCGACTACGATTGCACGCTAATTGCCGTCGAGCGCGATGCCGTTTCCCTCACCGTGGATGCCGCCCGTCCCAATCTTTCCGAGCCGACGCTGAAGGTCACGCTGTATATGGGCTTGCCGAAAGCCGACAAAATGGAATGGGTACTGCAAAAGGCGGTCGAGCTGGGCGTGATTGCCGTCGTGCCGGTCGTGATGACCCGCTCCATCGCCCGCCCGGACGCCCGGGATGCCGACAAAAAGCGGGAACGCTGGCAACGCATCGCCGATGAAGCCGCCGGGCAAAGCGGACGCGGTATTCTGCCGACCGTCGAGCCGATCCTGTCGTGGAGGCAGGCGGCGGCACGGCTATGCTCGCCGCAGACGCTTCTGTGCTACGAAAAAGGGGGTCAGCCGCTCGGTGAGGCGGTCAGCCCCGCCGAAACCGCTGTCAATCTGGTGGTCGGGCCGGAGGGCGGCATCGACCCCGCCGAGGTCGCCGCCATCCGCAACGGCGGCGGGCGGATCGTGACCCTCGGGCCGCGCATTCTGCGCTGTGAGACCGCTCCGCTCGCCGCGCTGACCGTGCTGATGGAGCGCACCGGCAATATGAAATGACAAAATTAGCACTCTATTCGTTAGAGTGCTAATTTTTCATAATTTTGTAACAATTTCCGCGTCAAAAGCGCTTATACTCTTTTGTGAAGGGACAAATTGAAGGAGGTATGCACGATGAATGCTCAACAATTCACACAAAAATCGCTGGAGGCGATACAAGAGGCGCAGGAGCTGGCGATCCGCGGACAACAAATGCAGATCGAGCCGGTGCATCTCCTCTGCGCATTGCTGACGCAGGAGCAGGGGCTGATCCCCGAGCTGCTCGCCAAAATGGAGGTATCGGCAGAGGGGCTGACGGCGGCGGCGCAAAAGGCGATCGACGCTCTGCCGCGGGTATCGGGGCCGGGCAGAGAGCCGGACAAGATCTATATCGCCGGGGCGACCGACCGCCTGTTATCGCAGGCGGAAAAGATCGCCGCCGGGATGAAGGACGAATACGTTTCGGTGGAGCATCTGTTCTTGTCGCTGATCGAAAACGGCGACAAAACGGTGCGGGAGTTGCTTACCGCCGCCGGGGTGGAGAAAAACGCCTTTTTGCAGGCGCTTGCCGGCGTGCGCGGCAATACCCGCGTTACCGATGATACCCCGGAGGACACCTACGACGCGTTGAAAAAATACGGCGACGATCTGGTGGAGCGCGCCCGCACGAAAAAGCAAGACCCGATCATCGGGCGGGACGAGGAGATCCGCAACGTCATCCGTATCCTGTCCCGCAAAAACAAAAACAACCCCGTGCTCATCGGTGAGCCGGGTGTCGGCAAGACCGCCATCGCCGAGGGGCTCGCCCAGCGCATTGTCAAGGGCGATGTGCCCACCAGTCTCAAGGATAAGACGGTATTTTCGCTGGATATGGGGGCATTGGTTGCCGGCGCGAAATATCGCGGCGAGTTTGAGGAGCGTCTCAAGGCGGTGCTGGCGGAAATCAAAAAAAGCGACGGCAGGATCATCTTGTTTATCGACGAATTGCACACCATCGTCGGTGCTGGCAAGACGGACGGCGCGATGGACGCGGGCAACCTGCTCAAGCCGATGCTGGCGCGGGGCGAGCTTCACTGCATCGGCGCGACCACGCTGGACGAATATCGCCGATATATCGAAAAAGACCCTGCGCTGGAGCGGCGTTTTCAGCCGGTGCTGGTCGGGGAGCCGTCGGTGGAGGACACCATCGGCATTCTGCGCGGACTGAAGGAGCGGTATGAGGTTTATTACGGCGTCAAGATCACCGACCCGGCGATCATCGCCGCCGCCACGCTTTCCGGCAGGTATATCACCGGGCGTTTTTTGCCGGATAAGGCGATCGACCTCGTGGACGAGGCGTGTGCGATGATCCGCACCGAGATCGACTCGATGCCGACCGAGCTGGATGTCATCCGCCGCCGGATCATTCAGCACGAAATCGAGGAAGCCGCGCTGAAAAAAGAGGACGATCCGCGCTCCGCCGAGCGGCTGGCGGCTCTGCAAAAGGAGCTTGCCGAAACGCGGGAGGAATTCAAGGCAAAAAAGGCGCAATGGGACAACGAAAAAGCCGCCATCACGCAGGTGCAGACCATCAAGGAGCAACTGGAGCAGGTGCGCGCCGCCATCGAAAGCGCCGAGGAAAGCTACGATCTCAACAAGGCGGCGGAGCTGAAATACGGGCAACTGCCCGCACTGCAAAAGCAACTGGAGGAGCAGGAAAAGCGTGCGGACGCGACCCGGCGGGAGAACCGTCTGCTCCGCGACAAGGTGACGGACGAGGAGATCGCCCGCATCGTCGAGCGCTGGACGGGCATCCCGGTATCCCGGCTGATGGAGGGCGAGCGCGAAAAGCTGCTCCATTTGGAGGAGATCCTGCACCGACGGGTCGTCGGGCAGGAGGAGGCGGTGCGGCGCGTCAGCGAAGCGATCCTGCGCTCCCGCGCCGGCATCCAAGATCCCAACCGCCCGATCGGGTCGTTCCTGTTCCTCGGGCCGACCGGTGTCGGCAAGACCGAGCTTGCCAAAGCTCTCGCCGCCGCTTTGCTGGATGACGAGCGCAACATCGTGCGTATTGATATGAGCGAATATATGGAAAAGTTTGCGGTGTCCCGGCTCATCGGCGCGCCGCCCGGATATGTCGGCTATGAGGAGGGCGGTCAGCTCACCGAGGCGGTGCGGCGGCATCCGTACAGCGTGGTGCTGTTCGACGAGATCGAAAAGGCGCACCCGGACGTGTTCAATATCTTGTTGCAGGTACTGGATGACGGCCGCATCACCGACAGCCAGGGGCGCACGGTGGATTTCCGCAATACCGTCATCATTCTGACCAGCAATCTCGGCTCGTCCGTCCTGCTGGACGGCATCGGCGCGGACGGCGAGATCACCGACGCGGCGCGCAACGAGGTAACGGCGCTGTTGCGGCAGGCGTTCCGCCCGGAGT
>CALDHV010000140.1 GCA_937902305.1 uncultured Clostridia bacterium | reverse complement strand
TTGCTGGGCTGGATCGCCGGGGGCGTGTGGCTGCTGGCGCTGATCGGCGCGGCTGTCGCGTTTTTTCGCTGGCGGCAGATCCTGTCGCGCACGCTGGCGGTCGTTTCCGATACGCTCGATCCCGCCCGTCGGCAGTCGCTGGAGGCGTTTCCGATGCCGCTTATGGCGGTCGGTGCGGATGGCGAGATCGTGTATGTCAATGAGCTTTTCCGGCAACAGATCACCGACGGCGAAACCGTGGTCGGGCAATCCGCCGGAACGTTTTTTCCCGGTTTTTCGATGGCTGAGCTGATGCGCCGCGATACCGTCGATCTGCAACACGGCACTTTGCGGCTGACGGCGTACATTCGCAAGCTGTCTGATGACGGTCTTTATTTGCTGTACATTGCCGATACGACGGCACTCAAGCGCGTGGCGGCGGAATATACCGCCACCCGACCGGTGGTGCTGTTCATTTCCATCGACAATCTGGAGGAAACGACCCGTGACCGCCGTGAAAGCGACGGCACGCGGATCGCCGGCACGGTCGAGGGGATGCTCGATCAATGGATTACCGCGCGCGGCGGACTGTTGCGCAAGTTCGCGACCGACCGCTTTATGGCGTTGGCGGACAACCGGGCGCTGGGGATGATGACCAAGGAGCGCTTTTCCGTTTTGGATGACGTGCGGTCGGCTTTTGGCGATACGCAGGCGGCGGTCACGCTGTCTGTCGGCGTCGGGCAGGGACAAAATCTGCCGGAATGTGAGCAGATGGCGCGTGAGGCGCTGGATATGGCTATGGCGCGCGGCGGCGATCAGGCGGCGGTCAAGACCGGCAACGGCTTTGATTTCTACGGCGGGCGTTCCCGCGGTGTCGAGCGTCGCACCAAGGTGCGCTCACGGCAGATCGCGACCGCCTTGCGGAATATGATAACATCGGGCGACTGTGTTGTGACGATGGGACACCGGATGTCCGACCTCGACAGTCTCGGCAGTGCCACCGCGCTGGCGGTCGCGGCGCGTAAGCTCGGCGTGCGCGCTTATGTGGCGGTACATCGCCGCTCTACTGTGGCACAGGAGCTGATACTTCGCTATGAGGCGGCAGGCGTGGATGATCTTTTTGTCGAGCCGGAGGAGCTACTGGACGACGCCGGCGAGCGGATGCTTTTGATTGTCACCGATACTCACGCCGTTTCGATGCTGGATTGCCCGGAGCTGTACCAAAAATGCCCGCGCGTCGTTTTGATCGACCATCACCGCAAGATGGTGGAGCATATCGACAACGCCGCGCTGGAGCATCACATCCCCACCTCCTCGTCGGCGTGCGAGCTGGTCACGGAGTTGCTCCAGTATATGGGGAAGGATATGATTTCCCCGCCGGAGGCGGAGGCGCTTTTGGCAGGCATTATGCTGGATACACGCAATTTTGTATTGCGCACCGGTGTGCGCACCTTTGAAGCGGCGGCGTATCTGCGGCAGATGGGCGCCGACACGGTCGCGGTCAAGCGGCTGTTTTCCGGCACCTTGGAAAATTACCGCAAAAAGAGCGAGCTGGTCAACCGTGCGACGCTGTTCGGTCGGGTCGCGATCGCCGTGACGGAGGAGGATTTCGGCGACCGACGCACGGTCGCGGCGCAGGCGGCGGATGAATTGCTGTCCGTCAACGGGACGCAGGCATCCTTTGTCATCGTGCGTTCCGGCAAGGACGCTGTGATTTCCGCGCGCTCCTATGGCGATTTTAATGTCCAGCTTGTCATGGAAGCCATGGGCGGCGGCGGACATATGACAATGGCGGGTACACAGCTCAAGGATACCCCCGTCGCGGTAGCGGAGCAAACGCTGAAGGAACGCATTACGGATTACAATAACGAACACCCGGAAAAATAGGAGGCAAACAGTATGAAAGTCGTATTAAAGCAGGATGTCAAGGGACAGGGTAAGGCAGGGGAGCTGGTCACGGTATCGGATGGCTATGCCCGTAACTTTCTGTTCCCGCGCGGTCTGGCGATCGCGGCGGACGCGCAGGCGATGACCGAGCTTCGCAACCGCGAGGAATCGGCGCAGTATCACGCTAAAATGGAAAAGCAGGCGGCGCAGGAGATCGCCGATCAGCTCAAGGAAAAGGTCTTGACCGTTATCGCCCGTGCCGGCTCGGCGGGGCGGCTGTTTGGCTCGGTGACGACCAAGGAGGTCGCGGAGGAGCTGGAGCGTCAGTTCGGCATCAAGGCGGACAAACGCAAGATCTCGATGGAGGACATCAAGGCGTTCGGCAGTTACCCCGCCGAGATCAAGCTGTACGGCGGCGTGACCGCCAAGTTCACCGTCAAGGTGACGGACGAGGCGTAACACGGACGAAAAATGAGCCGCTTTGCCCCAAGGCAGGGCGGCGAAAGGAGTATGCAGATGCCGGATAAACAAAAATCGACGCAGGTCAATGACGGGCTCGGCTTGCCGTATAGTCTCGAAGCGGAGCAATCGGTGCTGGGCGCCGTGCTGGTCGAGCCGGACAGCATCAACCAACTGGCGGATCAGCTCAAGCCGGAGGAGTTTTACCTTCCGGAGCATCAGGCGATCTATCGCGTGATGGTGCAGAAAATGATCGCCAACGAGCATATTGACTTTGTTACGGTGCTGGAGGCGCTGAAGGCAGAGGGCTTTTTCTCCGGTGAGGAGGGCAAGGCGTATCTGATGAAGCTGGCGAATACCGTGCCGTTCCTTGCCAATTTGCCGAATTATGTCCGCATCGTGCGGGAAAAATACGACGCGCGGTGCTTGATCAAGGCGGCGCGGGAGATCACCGAGGATGCGATGGATCCCTCGGTCGAGCCGGGCACGCTACTCGACGCGGCGGAAAGCAAGATCTATGCCATCCGGCAGGGGCGGCAGACCGGCGGACTGATGCATATCAAAGATGTCATCGCCGGAAATTACGAGATATTCAAGAAGCTGTCATCGCCGGAGGAGCGTTCGCAGTATGTCGGTATTCCGAGCGGCATTTCGGCGCTGGATGAGGTCACGGGCGGGCTTAATCGCTCCGATCTTATCATCGTCGGAGCCCGCCCCGGTATGGGCAAGACCAGCTTTGCGCTGAATATCGCCCGCAATGTGGCGGTCAATCAGCATCGCACGGTCGCTTTCTTCAATCTCGAAATGTCCCGCGAGCAGATGGTCAACCGTCTGCTGTCCACCGAGGCGCGGGTGGAAAGCACCAAATTACGCACCGGCAATCTGTCTACGGACGAGTGGTCGCGCATTTCCGCCGCCGGCAGTATCCTCTGTCAGGCGCCGATCTATCTGGACGATACCGCCAATATCACCGTGCCGGAGATCAAGGCGCGCCTGCGCCGGGTCAAGGATCTCGGCTTCGTGGTGGTGGACTACTTGCAGTTGATGCAGTCCGCCAAGCGCAGCGACAACCGGGTGCAGGAGGTCAGCGAGATCACCCGCAGTCTGAAAATTATGGCAAAGGAAATGAATGTGCCGCTGATGGTCTGCGCTCAGCTTTCCCGCGGTCCGGAAAAGGATCGCTCCAATCATCGCCCGGGACTGGCAGACCTGCGGGATTCCGGCTCCATCGAGCAGGATGCCGACCAGG
>CALDHV010000139.1 GCA_937902305.1 uncultured Clostridia bacterium | reverse complement strand
TTACATTTACGTTGATAACACTGTGGCCATCGTCAACTTTCATGATGGTGATGTCCTTGCGGGAAGTGTTGGTCACCTTGAATGAGCAGCTCACAGGCCCCTGGGACATCTGTATGTCTCCGAAATCATACACGGTGCGGTCGATTGTGGCGACATCGCCCAGTTTGGTCTGCGCTGAAGCATTGCCTGCAAAGATACAGGCAATCAATATGACCGTGAACAATTTCCTCATAGTGTCAAGCATACCAGCAGTTTTTTACTGTCCGTGACAAATATCCTTCAAAGTTACAAATTCTTTTTCAATACCTTCAGTGATTTTGCCATCCAATTCAAAACTGTTTCAGAAAAAGAGTTGATTTGCTTTAGTCAAAACAGAGTTTTATATTTGCACAGTATTTGCAAAGGTGGCAATAGTAAAATGATGTTTAAGGTTTTAGAGATTTGTTTATAAATTAGAAAAGGCGGGCAGTATCGCGATGATTCTGCTCGCCTTTCTGCGTATCAGCAGCGCAGCTCGGGCATGCCGCTGTAGGCTGTATTGGCCGAGCCGGGGTCCATGTTGCACTCCAGCATGTAGAATGCGGCCTTCTGCATCAGCTGGCTGGAATCATACCAGAAATCGTAGTTGCCGACATAAATGCGTATCTGCGTGTAGTCCACATCGACGATGTGGGTGCAGACATTATTGAGAAAATGGCGGTCGTGGGATACGACGATGACCGTGCCCTCGTAGTCCATCAGAAAATCCTCCAGCCAGCGGATGGAGTCGATGTCGAGGTGGTTGGTCGGCTCGTCAAGCAGGATAATATCCGGATGCCCGAACAGCGCCCGCGCCAGCAAAACCTTGACCTTCTGCTTATCGGCAAGAGCGCTCATACTCTCATACAGCAGTCCGGAATCCATCCCAAGCCCTTGTAGCATCTGCCCCGCGTCGGTCTCGGCATCCCAGCCGTTCATTTCGGCAAACTCGCCCTCGAGCTGTGCCGCCAGCTCGCCGTCCGCGTCGGAGAAATCCTCCTTGGCGTACAGTGCATCCTTCTGCCGCATCACCTCATATAGGCGGGGATTGCCCTGGATGATGGTGTCCAGCACGGTATATTCGTCATAAGCGTAGTGATCCTGCTTGAGCACCGACATCCGGGTGCGCGGGTCGAGCGTGACCTCGCCCGTGGTCGGCTCCAGCTCGCCGGACAGGATCCGCAGAAAGGTGGATTTGCCCGCGCCGTTGGCGCCGATGACGCCGTAGCAGTTACCGCCGACAAACTTGAGGTTGACGTGCTTAAACAGATTTTGCCCGCCGAAATTGATGCTTAAATCCGATACAGTAATCATAGCTCCTCCGAAATCAATACAAAATACCAATCCAGTATATCGGAAAACACCGTAAAATGCAAGCGTTTACCCGAAAAAATGTGACCCGGGCAACAAATGCGGGAAAAAAACTTGCATTTCGGCAAAAAATAGCATATACTGGAACAATATTGATTGACAAAAAGAGGGCAACGGTATGATTTGTTCCAATATTTTAGAGGCGACCGGGCACACGCCTATCATCCGGCTCAACCGTATGGTGCCGGAAAATGCGGCGCAGGTGTTGGTCAAGTTTGAGGGGCTCAACGTCGGCGGCAGTATCAAGACGCGGGTCGCTCTCAATATGATCGAGGCGGCAGAGCGGGACGGCAAGCTCCGCCCCGACAGCATCATCGTCGAGCCGACGAGCGGCAATCAGGGCATCGGACTGGCGCTGGTCGGCGCGGTCAAGGGCTATCCGGTGCGGATCATTATGCCCGATTCGGTTTCCGAGGAGCGCCGCAAGCTGGTGCATCACTACGGTGCGGAGGTCATCCTCATCCACGACGCCGGCAATATCGGCGACTGCATCGAGGAGTGTCTGCAAACAGCCCTGCGTATGGCGCGGGAGGACGAGCGGGTATATGTGCCCCAGCAGTTTGAAAACGCAGCAAACCCGGCGGCGCACCGCAACACCACCGGCCCGGAAATCCTTGCGGATATGAACGGCGAACCGGTGGACGGCTTTTGCTCGGGAATCGGTACCGGCGGCATGATT
>CALDHV010000138.1 GCA_937902305.1 uncultured Clostridia bacterium | reverse complement strand
GGCCCTGGTCGAACGCGCACGGCTCTTCATCCGCAACAACGCCGACAAGGCCGTCACCGCAACGGTCACGGCTGGCGCACCGCGCGGCATCCATCGCCACATTGCCGCCGCCCACCACTGCGACACGCTTCGCGCGCAGGATCGGGGTCGCGCTGTTTTCGCGGTACGCCTTCATCAAATTAATACGGGTGAGGAACTCATTGGCGGAATACACGCCCTTGAGATTTTCGCCCGGAATATTCATAAATCGCGGCAAGCCCGCGCCGGAGCCGATGAACACCGCCTCGAAGCCGCCCTCATCCAGCAATTCATCCACGCTGAGCACCTTGCCGATGACCATATTGGTCTGCAAATGCACCCCCAGCGCCACCAGTGTGTCGATCTCCTGCCGCACGATCGCTTTTGGCAGGCGGAACTCGGGGATGCCGTACACCAGCACGCCGCCCGCCAGATGCAACGCCTCATACAGCGTCACATCATAGCCGCGCTTGACCAGATCACCCGCGCAGGTCAGCCCGGACGGGCCGGAGCCGACCACCGCGACCTTGTGCCCATTCGGGGCGGGCTTTTGCACCGCGTCAAGGGAGGTGTGCGCGTTGTGCCAGTCGGCAACAAACCGCTCCAGGCGGCCAATCGCCACCGGCTCTCCCTTGATCCCGCGCACACATTTCTGCTCGCATTGGGTCTCCTGCGGGCACACGCGCCCGCACACCGCGGGAAGCGAGCTGGACTGCGCGATCACCTGATACGCGCCCTCAAAATCGCCCTGCGCCACCCGCGCAATAAATGCGGGAATGTCGATCTGCACCGGACAACCGCCGGTGCAGGGTTTATTCTTGCAGTTGAGGCAACGCTGTGCCTCGTCCACCGCCTGCTCGGCGGTATACCCCATCGCCACCTCATCGAAATTGCGGCGACGCACCGCCGCCTCCTGCGTCGGCATCGGGTTTTTCGTCAATGACATATTCGGCATCGTTACCGCACCTCCTTTTGGAACAGCGAGCAGGTCTCCTCATACGCGTGCCGCTCAAAATCGCGATACATCGCGCCGCGCTCCATCGCCTCATCAAAATCGACCAGATGGCCGTCAAACTCCGGCCCATCCACGCAAGCAAACTTGGTCTCCCCGCCGACGGTCAACCGACAGCCACCGCACATTCCGGTGCCGTCGATCATAATGGGATTCATACTGACCACGGTCTTGATCCCGTACTCTCGGGTCAGCGCGCAGACAAACTTCATCATCACCAGCGGGCCGATGGCGATCACCTCGTCATACTGCTCCCCGCTGTCGATCAACGCCTTGAGCGCATTGGTAACAAGCCCCTTTTCGCCATAGGAGCCGTCATCGGTCATCACGCGAACGAGGTCGCTCGCCGCGGCAAACTCTTTTTCGAGTATCACCAGATCGCGGTTGCGGAAGCCGATGACCGTGTGAACGGTCGCCCCCTGCTCGTGGAGCTTTTTGGCGACCGGATAGGCGATCGCGCACCCGACACCGCCGCCAATGACCGCGACACGCCGCATCCCTGCGGTTTCGGTCGCGCGTCCGAGCGGGCCGACAAAATCCGCAATGTGATCCCCCGGCTCGCAATGATTGAGCTTTTCGGTCGTCGCGCCGACGATCTGAAAAATGATGGTCACGGTACCCGCCGTGCGGTCATAATCCGCCACGGTCAGCGGGATGCGCTCCCCCTCGTCGTCCACCCGCAGAATGATGAACTGCCCCGGCTGTGCCTTGCGCGCAACCGCCGGCGCCTCGATAACCATACGGGTCACGGTGGGATTGAGACTTTCTTTTTCTACGATACGATACAATACCGACACCTCTTTTATGATAACTCAAATGACTTATTTATCTTTACCGCCCTTGCGCAACAAGAATGTACCAAGCGGAATAAGCAACGGGAATATTAATGCGGCGGCAAACGCAACCCGTAAAGCGTCAGAAACCGACTGACCGGTCACGGAGCCGGACACAAAACCGATCCACGCGGGGCCGACCGAGCAACCGATGTCGCCGCACAGCGCCATCAGCGCAAACAGCGCTGTTCCGCCGTGCGGATAATATGCAGTGCACAGGCTGATCGTGCCGGGCCACAGCAGGCTGACCGAAAGCCCGACCAGGCAAATACCGCCGAGTGATAAAACGGGCAACGGCGACAGTGCGATCAACGCATACCCAAGCAGGCATCCAACGCCGCAGACCATTAGGATGCGCGGCAGGTTGTGCATCGTCACGACACGCGACAGCCACAGCCGCCCCGCTCCCATCAGGAAGGCAAATGCGCATGGGCCAAGCAGATCGCCCATTGCCTTGGATACGCCCAAGCCCTGCTCGGCGAGAAAAGAAGCCCACTGCGAAATGGAAAGCTCCGTTGCACCCGCGCTGACCATCAACAGCATCAGCAACCACACGGTGCGTTTACCGAGATAGGTGCGCAGAGGGCTTTCATCCCGCGTCGCCGCCGGCGGTTGCGGCGGCAACGCCACCCGGGTGAACAACAGCGCCGTGATCGCCGGAATGAGCATCCACATCAGCGCGATCATCCGCCAGCGCCCGATCCCGCAGACGCGGAACAGCACCGTGGAAGCGGCTACCGTCAGCATAGAGCCCCAGCAGTAGAACGAATGCAAAAGACTGATCCTGCCGGCGTTCTCTTTCGCAGGGATGGCGGCAACGATCGGGGTGATCAGCACCTCGATCAGTCCACCGCCGATCGACATCAAAATAACCGCCAGCATCAAGCCGACATACGGTGGCATCCGATCCGGCAATACGCACATCCCCACCAACCCGAGAGCGGCAAAGGCGTTGGCAGCAACCGCGCCGGAGCGGTATCGCAGGCGGTCACCCAGACGCGAGGCGACAAAATCGACCCCGATCTGCACGACAAACTCCACCGTGACCAGCAAGCCGATCTGCTCCAGCGTTAAGTTGTATTGCTCACGTAAAGCCGCAAACAGCAACGGCGGGTAATTCACAATGATCGCCTGCGTCAGATAACCGAGACAGGAAGATAAAAAAGTCAAACGGTACGTGTTTTTTTGCATTTTCCTCACTGATCGTCCAGCGCCAGCTCATACGCCGGCAAGAACTCTTCCAAAAAAGCATCGGCGGCGGGCAAGCCCATATCGCGGATCGCCTGCTCGGTCGAGGCACGGGCGCGAATGAACTCTCGGTTCCCCTGCCCCAGCTCCTCAACACATTTGATGAGCGCGGATATTTTATCCGCCGCCTTGACGATGCGACGCTCCTCCTCGCTCGCCTCGGTCAGCAGCAGCGGGCGGTAATCCTCCCGCAGGTCTGCCGGAAGCATAGACAGCAATTTGTCCGTCGCGGCGTTCTCCACCTGCTTATACGCCTCCAAAATAACGGGATTGGCGTACTTGACCGGGGTAGGCATATCGCCGGTCATAATCTCCGGCACATCGTGGTACACCGCCAACAGCACACAGCGCGACGGATCAATCTGCCCCCCAAAGCGACGGTTGGTCAACAGCGCCAGCGCATGGGACAGCACCGCCACCTCCTGTGAGTGCTCGGCAATATTCTCCGGTCGCGTATTCCGCATCAGCGCCCAGCGCCGGATATTCTTCATCCGCGACAGCATGGCAAAAAAGGAATAACTCATTCTATCCTGCCCTTTCCGTGATCATTTATCGAAATGGACATCCAACTGATTGAACGGGATCTCCAGCCCCGCTTTAGCAAGGCACATCTGTATCTTTACGTTGGCGGCGCGGCGCACATCCGCCCGCTTGGTCGGATCGCAGAAGATTATCAGGTGGTACTGGACGGCAGAGCTGTCAAAGAGCTGTATGCCCTCGTAAGAGCATTTCTCCACATTTTCCAGCGCCGTGATCTCCTTACAAATGTCATTCAGCGCCGCCCGGACGATCTGCACATCCGCACCGTATGCCAGCGGAATATTCATATCCATACGCTGGCTGAAGCGCCGTATTTCCGAAATGTTGCGGTTGCAGATCGTTGTAATGGAATGATCGTCCAGATCACCGACCTTGGTGGTGCGCAGTGTCATGCTGACGATCACACCCTCGCGCCCGCCATAGGACACCACCTCACCGACCGAGAAAAAGTGATCGGCGACAATATTGATCCCCATAATGATGTCCTTGAGCATATCCTGAACAGCGAAGCCTACGATAATACCGGCAACTCCGAGACCCGTAATGAGAGAG
>CALDHV010000137.1 GCA_937902305.1 uncultured Clostridia bacterium | reverse complement strand
GTATTGATGCCGGTAAAAACGGTGCTGGCGGCAAAAATGCGGATCGCAGGCTCGGCAATATCCAGAATGGCTTTTCCGGTCAAGCCGAACAGAACGGCGACCCGATCAGCAAATATCGCACATACTGTCGAGATGACCAGGCCCGCCGCGACGACAAGTGTCAAGCCGTAACGCATAACGTTCTGCGCGCTTTTGGTATCCAACTCGCCGAGAAAGATCGACACAACGGTAGAAAGAGCGTTAGACGCGCCGTCATATATTGCAAACGGGATCAGACTGACCGTGTAGAGAACACCGAAGATCGCCACATAACTGACGCCGCTCTCCCCACCGTTGCGTAACAGCAGAGAGTTGAAAACCAGCATCACCAATGCCTGGAAGACATACGCCGAGCCCATTCCGAAGCCGTTGAAAACAAAGCCGCCGACATCGCCCCGCTTCGGCTTGGTGAAGCCCAGACGCAACAAGGAGCGTTTTTTGAAGAAATGGGTCATCAGCACGACCGTACCGGCAAGCTCGGCAATGCACAGCGATGCCGACGCGCCGATGATGCCCCACTCGAAAACCTTCATAAACACAAGGTCAAGAGACAGATTCATCACAATGACGACACCGGAAGCCAAAGCCGCCAGCTTCGGGTCACTATCGGTGCGCACGGATATGGAAAGCATATTGTAAAACACAAAAATCGGCGCGGAATACATCACAACGGTCAGGTATTGCGATGCCAACCCCATCAGCTCATCGGTCACGCCCAAAAAGTGCAGGAACGGATCACGGAAGAAAATAGGAACGATGAGAAAAAGCACACCGATCCCAAGGCTTACCACCGCTTCCGCGTGGAATGTGCGGTTTGCCTCCTGCACATCGGAGGCACCGAGCAACCGACCGACCCGCACATTGGCACCGATGCCGATGGTCAGTCCGACCAGCGCAAAAACCAAAAACACGGGGGTCGAGATGTTGACGACCGCCAGACCGTTACTGCCGACCAGATTACCGACCAGAAGAGCATCAACCAGCGTACACACAGTCGCACTCATAGAGGAGAGCATACCCCATATCACAAAGCTGGTGTATGCACTTTTGGCAAATTGATTGTTCAAAGTACTCAAATCCTTCAAAAATATTTTCACAAGCATTATTCTAAATGGAAATTATATCACACTTATTCCTTTATGTCTACCGAAAAAAGTATTTTTCTTGCATTTTTTCCAAATATTTATTCACCTTTCGACGGGGTTTTACAGAAAAAATCACAATGCGGTATTGACATATAATCCTCTCCTTGTTATAATACATTGAAATGTGATGAACGGAAACAAGTAGTCCCGCCCTTCCCTTTCAGAGAGCCGACGGTCGGTGCAAGTCGGCAGGAGCGGACGGGGTCGAATACATTCCGCGAGCAGTGTACCGAAAGGTCATCCGAGTAGGCTACAACGGGCGTGCCCGTTATCGCACAAGGGTATAGACGCGGCGTTTCTCCGCCGTCCGTACCTGATGAGGCCGTTTTTGTGAGAAAACGGTAAATAGAGGTGGTACCGCGGTGCGATGCACCGCCCTCTGTTGCACGCAGAGGGCGGTTTTTGTTTTCGTCCGATGCGGAAAATAAAGGAGGAAAACAAGTATGCCCATCACCGAAATTCTGGAAAAGAATGCCTGTCTCTACGGGGACGATGTCGCGCTGGTCGAGATCAACCCGCAGGAGCGCGAGCGTCAGCCCGTCACCTGGCGGGAGTATTCTCTGATCGAAAGCAGTGCGGTGGACGCGTTCCGCACCGAGCTGACCTGGGGTCAGTTTGATGAAAAATCCAACCGCCTGGCGAACTTTCTGCTCTCCCGCGGTATCCGCAAGGGCGATAAGGTCGCCATCCTGCTGATGAACTGTCTGGAATGGTTGCCGATCTATTTCGGCATCCTCAAGACCGGGGCGCTTGCCGTCCCGCTCAACTACCGCTATACCGCCGACGAGATCAAGTATTGCCTCGAAAAAGCGGACGCCTCCGTCCTGCTGTTCGGGCCGGAGTTCGTCGGACGCGTGGAGGATATTGCCGACCGCATCCCGGGGGTCAAAATGCGGCTGTATGTCGGTGAAGATTGCCCGACCTTTGCGGAAAGCTATGACGAGCTGGTGCGCTTCTGCGCCGATACCGCTCCCGCGATCCCGCTCACCGATGAGGACGAGGCGGCGATCTATTTCTCCTCCGGCACCACCGGCTTCCCGAAAGCCATCATCCACCCCCACCGTAGCCTGATGCACTCCGCGCAGGTGGAGCAGCACCATCACGGGCAAACCAAGGACGATGTATTCCTCTGTATCCCGCCGCTGTATCACACCGGCGCGAAAATGCACTGGTTTGGTAGCTTCCTCGTCGGCGGCAAGGCCGTCCTGCTCAAGGGGGTCAAGCCGGAGTGGATACTGCGCGCCGTATCGGAGGAAAAGTGCACCATCGTATGGCTGTTGGTGCCCTGGGCGCAGGATATACTCGATGCCATCGACCGCGGCGATATTGACCTTACGCAATATTCGCTCGACCAATGGCGGCTGATGCACATCGGTGCACAACCCGTTCCCCCCAGCCTCATCAAGCGCTGGAAGGAGCGTTTCCCCCACCATCAGTACGATACCAACTACGGATTGAGTGAATCCATCGGCCCCGGCTGTGTCCACCTCGGTGTCGAAAATATCCACAAGGTCGGCGCCATCGGCAAGGCGGGCTACGGCTGGCAGACCCGCATCGTCGATGAAAACCGCCGGGATGTCGCGCGCGGCGAGGTCGGCGAGCTTGCCGTCTTTGGGCCGGGCGTGATGACCTGCTACTACAAGGATGAGGCCGCCACCAAAGAGGTGCTCGGCGACGGCTGGCTGTTCACCGGCGATATGGCGATGGAGGACGAGGACGGCTTTATCTATCTCGTTGACCGCAAAAAGGATGTCATCATCACCGGCGGTGAAAATCTTTATCCCGTGCAGATCGAAAACTTTATCCGCAAGCATAACGCCGTCAAGGATGTTGCCGTAATCGGTGTACCGGACGAACGGCTGGGCGAGGTCGCCGCCGCCATCGTCGAGGTCAAGGAGGGCTTTAGCCTCACGCAGGAGGAGCTGGAGAGCTTCTGTGCCGAGCTGCCGCGCTACAAGCGGCCGCGGCAGATCATCTTTGACGATATTCCGCGCAATCCCACCGGCAAGATCGAAAAACCGAAGCTACGCGAAAAATACGGCGGGAAAAGCCTCGTCGCACAACAGACGCAACGCTGAATTATTCTACTACACCCGAAAGGAAGGACATTTATGAGAAAACTGTTATTGGGCAATGCCGCGGTCGCGCAGGGCGCATTTGAAGCCGGCGTGCGGGTCGTATCCTCTTACCCCGGCACCCCCAGCACCGAAATCACCGAATGTATGGCGCAATACGACGGCGTTCACGTCGAATGGGCACCGAATGAAAAGGTCGGCGCGGAGGTCGCCATCGGTGCCGCCATCGCCGGCGCGCGCAGTATGAGCTGTATGAAGCACGTCGGGCTCAATGTGATGGCTGACCCGGTCTTTGCCGCCGCCTATACCGGCGTCAACGCCGGACTGGTCTTCTGCGTTGCCGATGACCAGGGCATCCACTCCTCGCAAAACGAGCAGGATTCTCGCCACTACGCCATCGCCGCCAAGCTCCCGATGCTCGAGCCTGCCGACTCCGGCGAATGTCGCGATATGACCCGGCTGGCGTTCGAGCTCAGCGAGCAATTTGATACGCCGGTATTCGTGCGTCTGTCCACCCGCGTTTCCCATTCGCAGAGCATCGTCAAGATCGAGGAGCGTCAGCCCATCGAGCTCAAGCCGTACGAAAAGGATGCCGGCAAATACGTGATGCTCCCCGGCAACGCCATCAAGCGTCACGTCGAGGTCGAAAAGCGGATGCTGGCGTTGAAGGAATACAGTGAAACCACCCCGCTCAACCGGGTGGAAATGAACGACTCGGACATCGGCGTCATCGTCGCCGGCACCACCGCAATGTACGCGCGGGAGGCGCTCGGCGATAAGGTGAACTATTTCACGCTCGGGCTGATCAATCCCCTGCCGGAAAAATCCCTGCGCGCGTTTGCGGAGCAATGCAAGACGGTCTATGTCATCGAGGAGCTTGACCCCGTCATCGAAAACCATTGCAAAGCACTCGGTCTGTCGGTCATCGGCAAGGAAGCCTTTACCCTGCTGGGCGAATACGATCCGACGATGATCCGCGCCGCCGTGCTCGGCATCCCCGCCGCGGAGCACACCGCGCTGGAGGAGACCCTCCCGGCGCGTCCGCCGGTGATGTGTGCCGGCTGTCCGCACCGCGGCACCTTCTATGTGCTGAAAAAGCTCGGGCTGGTCGTCGCCGGCGATATTGGATGCTATACCCTCGGCGCTGTGCCGCCGCTCTGCACCATTGATACCACGCTCTGTATGGGTGCCTCGATCGGTGCCGCCCACGGTATGGCAAAGGCACGCGGCAACGATTTTGCCAAAAAGCTCGTGTCGGTCATCGGCGATTCCACCTTCATCCACTCCGGCATCACCGGACTGTCCGACATCGTGTATAACAAGGGCATCAACACCGTCATCATCCTCGACAACTCCATCACCGGTATGACCGGACATCAGGACAACCCCACCACCGGCTACACCATCCGCGGCGAGGAGACCAAGCAGGTCAATCTCGTACTGCTGTGCAAGTCGCTCGGCATTGACCGCGTGACCGTGGTCGATCCGTTCGACCTCAAGCGGTTTGAGGAGGTCGTCAAGGAGGAGACCGCGACCGAAGCGCCGTCGGTCATCATCGCCCAGCGTCCCTGTGCGATGCTCAAGCGGGTCAAATACACCGGTCGCTGTGTGATCGGTGACGAATGTCGCAACTGTAAGGCGTGTGTGAAGCTCGGCTGTCCCGCCATCTCCGTCAAGGACGGCGCAGTCAAGATCGACCACACGCAATGCAACGGTTGCGGTCTGTGTATGAATGTGTGTCCGTTCCACGCGATCAGTAAGGAGGATTGAGCAAGATGGTAAAAAGCATTATGATCGTCGGCGTCGGCGGGCAGGGCACTCTGCTTGCCAGCCGCATTTTGGGCAATACTCTCCTGCGGGAAGGCTACGATGTCAAGCTGTCCGAGGTACACGGTATGAGCCAGCGCGGCGGCAGTGTCGTCACCTATGTAAAATATGGTGACAAGGTATATTCTCCCCGCATTGATGTCGGCGAAGCCGATATTGTGCTGGCTTTTGAAATGCTGGAGGCCGCCCGTGCGCTCCCCTATCTGAAAAAGGGCGGCAGAATGATCGTCAACGATACGCAGATCGACCCGATGCCGGTCATTTCCGGCGCGATGGCGTATCCGGAGGATCTGGCGCATAAACTGTCCGAAAAAGCAGATACTATACTGCTGGACGCGCTCAAACTCGCAGAAGAAGCCGGTAGCTTCAAGGCGGTCAATGTCGTGCTGATCGGTGTTCTTGCCAAGAACAGCGAGATCGCCTACGACAAATGGGTGCAAAGTCTCCGTCAGACCGTTCCCGCCAAGTTGCTCGATGTTAATCTCAAAGCGTTTGATCTCGGCTACCAGTACCAATAAGCCGAAAAGGAGCCAATACTATGCCTATGTGGGATCCGAAAATCGAAAAAATGCCGCGTGAGGAGCTTCGCGCTTTGCAAAGTGAGCGACTCGTGCAGCAGGTCGCCCGTATGTATGAGAGGGTGCCACTGTTCCGTCAGCGTATGGAGGAGGCAGGACTGCGCCCGGAGGATATTCGCGGCGTGGATGACCTCGCCCGCCTGCCCTTCTCATATAAAAGCGACCTGCGGGACTGCTACCCCTACGGGCTTTTTGCCGAGCCGATGGACAAGATCGTGCGGGTGCACGCATCCTCCGGCACAACCGGCAAGCAGATAGTCGTCGGCTATACCGAAAACGACCTCGATATGTGGGCGGACTGCATTGCCCGTATGCTGACCGCCATCGGCTGTGACAGCACCGATTTTGCGCAAATATGCTTCGGATATGGGCTGTTCACCGGCGGGCTGGGCGCGCACAACGGCGCGCAGAAGATCGGTGCGACCGTCATCCCCGCCTCCACCGGCAACACCCAGCGGCAGATACAGACGATGATTGATTTCGGCACGACCATCCTCTTTGCCACCCCCTCCTACGCGCTGTATCTTGCGGAAGCCATTGAAGAAATGGGCGTCAAGGATCAACTAAAGCTCAAGGTTGGCATTTTCGGTGCCGAGCCGTGGACGGAGGATATGCGCCGCACCATTGAGGAAAAACTGCATATCAAGGCGTATGATATTTACGGGCTGTCCGAGATCCTCGGGCCGGGTGTCGGATGCGAATGTGAAAAGCAGGCGGGTATGCACGTCTGGGAGGATCGCTTTATCCCCGAGATCATCGACCCCGATACCGGCGCGGTATTACCGGAGGGTGAGCCCGGCGAGCTGGTATTCACCACCCTCACTAAGGAGGGCTTCCCGCTCATCCGCTACCGCACCCGCGATATCTGCTCGCTCAACTACGAGCCGTGCGCCTGCGGACGCACCCACGTGCGGATGCGAAAGCCGTCCGGTCGCAGTGACGATATGCTCATCATCCGCGGCGTGAATGTTTTCCCGTCGCAGATCGAGGAGGTACTGCTCCGCGTCAGCGGTGGTGAGATCACCCCGAACTATCAGATCGTCGTCGGACGCGAAAACAACACCGACACGCTGGACATCAATGTCGAAATGAGCGAGACGATGTTTGCCGACGATATTAAATCCATTGAAAAAATCACCCGCCAGATCACCGAACAATTGCGCTCGGCACTCGGCATCGGTGCCAAGGTGCACCTCGTCAACCCCAAGACCCTTGCCCGCAGTGAGGGCAAGGCTAAACGCGTCATCGACAACCGCCAACTGTAACAGATGAAGGAGGGTACACTTATGTTCATCAAGCAGATCTCGGTTTTCGCAGAAAACAAGGCAGGCGCCGCATCGGACATCCTGGATATTCTGTCCGCAAATGACATCAATATCCGCGCACTGTCCATCGCCGATACAACGGAATACGGCATTATGCGCCTTATCACCGAGGACGTCGAAAAAGCCAAGCAGGTCTTGCAGGGTCAGGGTATACTCGTCAAAATATCAAATGTTCTGGCAGTACCGATCGGCGACCGCCCCGGCGGGCTTGCCCACGTGCTGAAGATTTTCAAGGACGGACAAATATCCGTGGATTATATGTACGCATTTGTCGGGCGCAATGATGCCGGCGCCGTTGTTGTGGTCAAAACCGATGACGGCGAAAAGGCGGGTGCGCTGTTAAAGCAAAACGGCATTGAGCCTCTGTGCTCCTCTGCCCTGTTCTGACACCGTAAAATAAGTTGCCGCAAAGTCCATTCAAGCGGGCTTTGCGGCTTTTTGTTCTATTCGTTCTCTTTTTTGACATTTTTCTATTGACAGCTCCCAGTTTTTGTGATAGTCTATCACTTGTGATGCTCGTTCACAAAAGCTCGATGAGGAGAAATAAAAAATGTCAATGGCAGAAAAGGAGTACGGAACATGGGAAATGATAACCTCCGTCTGTGTTACCCCCGGCGCAGAGGGAAAAACGGTATACGGGGTACTCTATCAGGATGAGGAGCAGGTATTCGGCTTCCCGGATGTTGACGCCTCCCCCACCGCCGTGGAAATACTGCTGGAGTGTTTGCGGCGGGAACGTCCGGAGCCATGCCATTTCAAAGAGATCATCACCGATTTCATCGACCGATAAAAAGCAAAACCGCTGCCGTTTACGGAGCCTTCGTTCCGAAAAAGACGGTGGCGGTTTTGGGCAGCGGTCACGGCAAACGCTTTCTTTTCGATAACCGTTGTCGGTAGTATCGTTCCCCGTTGCCGGGAAAGTATACATAAATGATTTAATCTTTGGTATCGACCAGTGCGTTTTCAAATACCTGCTTGCAGTAGTCACATTCCGTGCAATTCTTGGCGCACTGCGACGTGGCGCGGAAAAAGTCGGCGGGAATGCGGCTGTTGTCGAGGACAAACGGCGCGAATGCCCGGCTGAATGACGGCTCGAACAGATCCGGCAGATTTCCGTAGAAAGAGCCTCGGACATAGGCATCCAGCACCATTTCCGGGCTGGAATGCATCCGCGTCGCAAGCTTTACCACGGGGAAAAAGTCCTCGTATCGGGATATATCCTCGGGGCGCACCCACGACCCTTGCAGGACAACGTGCCAGTGCTCCCGATCCTTGAGGTAACGCCAGCAGGTGTACGGGATGAAATCATCCACATTGCGGGTCTTGCCGATCTGCTGTTCGTGGGCGACCATATTGTCGTGGAAAATATGCGAGGTGCAGAAATTGAGGCACCCGCTGTTTGCCAGCATATACAGCTTTTTCCCGTTGGCATCGCACCACGCTCTTGCCGCCTTGATCGCCGCAAAGTCCCGGTTATACTCCCGTTGCAGATAAAAGGAATCGAACAGGTCGGCATCGTAGCTCATCGCCTTCGGCGTGCCGATGCCGAGATTGACCGACGCGCGCACCTCGATATGAGGGTATAGCTTCTTCACCGTATCGGCGATGAACGGCGAGGTCGTTGTAACGACATCAACGCCGCCGACCTCATTGCCGAGATAGTCTATCACCGAGCAGACGCGGTTGCGCAGTTCATAGGATATGGCATCCGCGCCGTAGCAATTCGCATTGAACAGCAGATCCAGGCGGATACCAAGCCTTTTGATCCGCAGAAGGTCCTCCGTCATCCTGCGGATGCCGCTCCAGTCGGTATACCCCTCACGGGTGCTGATGGGCGACCTCCCCGACGGCATATCCGCCCACGCAAAATACACCTCGGCGATATGCTCCCGATAGCGCTCGCACAAAGCGGAGAACGGCTCCTCCTGTGCCGTGGGGAGCTGATAACCTATCGCAAATCGCATATCAATCCGCCTCCGGCATCTCTTTTTTGGCAGGGATGCCGTCCGTTTTCTGTGGCTCTGCCGTGCCGTACAGATCATCGGGCCAATCGACCTTCCATGGCTTTTCCGTACGGAAATCGCTGTAGAACTTGTTTTTGAGCACACCGCGCTTTTCGAGGCTGATCATACACGCGCGAGTACAGCCGGCGGCTCCGCATACCGCCTGCCCGGATTTATACAGCTTGTCGGGGCGGTGGAAGAACGGAGAAAAGAACGCCGGGCGAGTCCCCTCGCCGTTGTAGTTGTTTGCCGCCTGCCCTTTTTCGGCGTGGGCGGTTCCGGAGAATGAAAAGGTGCAATTCGCCATATCGACATCGCTCCACTCGACCTCGTGCCCCGCCAAAACGGTCTTGACAGTCTTGTCCTTCGGGATGCAATGCGTCGGGCAGGCGTTGGCGCACGCCATACAGCGATTGCACAGCGTCCCCGGCTCCATGATCGGGTCCGGCTCCAGCTGTGCCTCCGTAATGATGATCCCCACCCGGACACGCGGGCCGAATTCGGGAGTGAGCAGCATCTTGCTGAAGCCGATCTCACCGAGACCGCACAGATACCCGGCGATCCGCAGATGCACCATGACATCGGGTGCCGCCTTGCCCGGCGCTACGGGGACGGAATAGTTCTTTTTGAGATTGCCGACCTGATCGATGCCTCTCCAATCGCTTTGGTGTCCCATCGGGACTGCCTCATATCCGTAATCCTCGATCGCCTTGGCGACATTGATAATGGTCATCGGCATATACAGATAGGTGATCCCGCCATAGCCCATCGCGGAATAGTTGGAAAAATAAGTTCCTTCCTCAATGCCGCGCAGGGAGCCGCGCATCACGCGAAAGCCCATGGCGATGATCGACTTGGCGCGAGGCATAATCTGCTTCGGGTCCATCTGTATCGGCGCGGTGTCCCATCTCTCGATATTGCCGATGCCAACGATGTCGGCACCGTAGGCTTTTGCCAGCTTTTTCACGGTTTCGGCAGTCAGTTTTTCACTCATACCATAATTCCCCCTTTTTAGACATTGTAGCACGCCGCCCGGTACCGTACCATAAACAAGCGTCCGCATCATTTGGACATTTGTCCGATTTCCATTGACAAATGTCGTGCACTTTGTTAAGATCGGAGAAAGGGGGCGCGTTATATGATCCTACCGATCAATCAGCTGGATAAGATCCCGTTTTGCGTGACCGATGCGAGCGCCGTATTGCGGAAGCCGCCCTATCGGCAAATCGTCAACAACGGCAGAAAATGCAACGGCTTGATCTACGTCATCAGCGGAGAGTGTGAGTTTTTGTTCCGCGGCACATCCTTTCGGATGCGCCCGGGTGCCGTCGCGTACATTCCGCTGGGATCGGTGCACATATTCAATATATTGTCCGACGATTTCACGATGTATCGCATCAATTTCAGCATATGCTCCGACGGAAAGCCTGTATTTTTCTCCGATTGCCCTATACTGGTGTCGGCGAACGCCCCCGAGGAGTTTGTCGCCACGGCGGAGGATATGAGCAAGGGGCTCCGTGAAAAGGACTATTTGTATGAAACGGAGATGCTGTGCCGGTTGCTCGGATCGCTGGCGGTTGACCGAGCAGAACATCCGTCCAGGATCGAGCCGGCACGAAAGCATATCCGCGAGCACCTTTTTGATACCCCCGATATTACCGCTCTGGCGCGGCTTTGCTATCTCGGCAGATCGCAGTTTTGTGCGCTGTTTCGGCAGGAGACGGGTTGCTCTCCGCTCGAGTACCGCGCCACGCTCATTATGCGGCAGGCGGATATTCTTCTTTCCGCGGGAGATATGACGGTAACAGAGGTGGCTCATTCCCTTGGCTTTCAAGATGCGGCGTACTTTTCACGTTTCTATAAATCGCGTGCGGGTTTCCCGCCCAGCGAGCTTTTGCAAAAAAGCAAAGGGCAGGAATGAAAAAGCGTGAAAAAGCACTTGACAAACAAGAATTATATGATAGAATGGTTAAAGTGATCAGCGGGCGACCACATACGGGCCTTTAGCTCAGTTGGTCAGAGCAACCGGCTCATAACCGGTCGGTCCCGGGTTCAAGTCCCTGAAGGCCCACCAACCACACTGAGAATTACAATTATATATGGGAAGATTCCCGAGCGGCCAAAGGGAACAGACTGTAAATCTGTCGTCAGTGACTTCGGTGGTTCGAATCCACCCTCTCCCACCAGGATAGGACAAAGCTTTGATACAAAGTTTTGTCCTTTTCTTTTGCTCAAAAACCTTGATAAATAAGGGTTTCTGGCAATTCGGCTTGAAAAACCGCCTGTTTTTGTAGTGTCTGTATAGTATATACTATATATCTACTTGTTACGATTTCTTTTATCCGTAACAAGTTAATATAAAAAATTTTTCGGGGTAATCACATTTAGTGACTACCCCGGATTTTTATGTTTTATTTAAGTTTAATCATTTATAATACCTTTGTGATAAGAATTTTTAATAAACGGAGGAATACGGAATGAAGTCCTTTTATCCCGCTGTCATAACAAAAAATGTTGATGACGCTATTTATACCATGGAACAGCTCGGCTTCCTTGTGGCGCATAAACAGGAGGGCGTTATTGAAAACGGATATACCGAATATATTTTGGAAAACGCCGAAGGATTCAAATGCGTAATAATAAGCTCCGATGAGCCGGAAGATCTTAACGCTGTTTATGTGGGAACGGATAATATAGAAGATGCGGTAAAAGAATATTCTGATATGGGTTTTTCCGTATATAAAGACATTCATTCCACGGAATTTTCAAAAACCGCCATTATGAGATCCGGGTTCGGACTTTTTGTAATGCTTTCCGAGCATATAAAATAAATGAGGA
>CALDHV010000136.1 GCA_937902305.1 uncultured Clostridia bacterium | reverse complement strand
GACGAATTGCCATACGGCGATGTCGGCGGCAATGCCGGCGTTGAGCCATTCGGCAAGCCGTATCCGCTCTGAAAAGCGGCGTTCGTTGTCGGTCATACGTCGGATTTTAGCGGCGCGTCGGTCTCCCTGCTCCTCCAACTCGTGCAGATGTCCCTCTCCGACAGCGGTAAAAGCCTCCGCGACGATCGAAAATAAAATCTGCAAAACAAATAAAAGCAGAAGTGCAATAAAGGAGCCGACGTTCATACCGGCAGGATCAGGATCCATAAGGAATAATTACCCCTTTCAAATAATATGATACCATTATACCGTTTTTTGTGAAATTGTCAATATTATCGGGACACAATTCATCATAGCGGCGGCAGATCCTTTTCCGTGTACAAGGAAACGCCGTTTTGCCGCAACAGCGCGGCGGTCAAACCCTCGCCGGGTATTTTGCGCCCGGTATGGGTGCCGTCATAAATACTGTTGACCCCACAGCTCGGACTGCTTTCCTTGAGTATGGCGGCGGTAATGCCGTAATGACGGCAAGCCTTTAGCGCGGCATACGCACCGCGGGTGTATTCCGCAGTGCAGTCGATTCCGTCGCGACGGATAACCTTACCATCGCATATCTCGCAGGGTACGCGCGGGGTCGGTAAGCCGCCTGCCTGTTCGGGGCAAAAGGGGAGAGCGCGACCCTCGGCAACAAGCTTTGCCAAAACTGGATAATCAAAGCATCCGCTGTCATAGCGGCAACAAATGCCGCAAAGACAAGCGCTGATAAGATATTCCGGCATCATATTAAAAATACCGTACCAAAGAGATGACCTTGCCGAGGACAGTGGCTTCCTTGACAATAATCGGCTCAAAAGCATCGTTTTCCGGTTGCAGACGGATGTGGTCTTTTTCGACAAATAGCCGTTTTACGGTCGCTTCATCCCCGATCAATGCCACGACAATATCACCGTTTTGCGCATTGTTGGTGCGGCGTACGATGACTACATCCTTATCGAGAATGCCGGCATTGATCATACTGGTGCCGCTGACGCGTAGGGCAAACAGCTCACCGGGAGCATAATGGGAGCCTGCCGAGAACGGCACATAGTCCTCCACCTCCTCCACGGCGAGGATGGGCATACCGGCTGTTACCTTGCCGAGTAGGGGAACACGGGTCACGTTTTCGCCCGGCAGTCGAATGGCACGGTTGAGCCCGTTTTGCCGGTCGATATATCCCTCGTCCTCGAGGCGCTTGAGGTACGCGTGAACGGTCGAGGTGGATTTGATGCCGGTTGCTTCGCAGATTTCGCGCACCGACGGCGGAATATTATCCTGCAATCTTTCCTTCAAAAAAGTCAGTACTTTCTGCTGTTTTTCGTTCAGCGGCTTCATTTTTTGACCTCCTTTATTTTATACAGAACACTTGTGCGACAAAGGAACTTAATGATTTACTGCTATTATATCACATCGATCTAAAAAATGCAAACATTTGTTTGGAATAAAAGAAAAAATATTTTTTCATTTATGCACACAGAAAATACATAATACATCTGTATAATAAATGTTGTACTCAGGAGGACTGGATGGAGCCGCACCGGATGGCCCTCATTAAGCTGAGTATTATCCTCCTCAAAACACCCCTCTGACAGAAAAGGCATCTGCGAAAGCAGATGCCTTTTCCTCTTTCTTGACAACATTTTACATATCGTATTCCAATGTACCACCTGACATCATATCGGTGACGGACAGGGTGAAGTCTGACAGAGGTACACCGTTAAAGGTGACTGCTGTGGGATATTTGCCGTCTCCGTTTTTGCGGATGCAAAGGTCATTGCCGTTGGCAAGGTGCAGGACGACCTGACGGAACTTCGGGCGGGACAATAACATAACATCTTGCCCGCTGATCGGGAACAGACCAAGCGTGTTCCATATGTA
>CALDHV010000135.1 GCA_937902305.1 uncultured Clostridia bacterium | reverse complement strand
AGACGTCAGGCAGCCACAGGACGCGGTTCTCGACGCCGAACTCGTCGCGGAAGAAGTTCTTGCCGTACATCACCTGCCGCACAAGGCTTTCGCCGCAGGGGATGTTGCAATCCGCCTCGACCCACATCGATCCCTCACATTCCCAGCGACCCTCGCGCACCCGTTCCTTGACCTGCTCATACAGCTCCGGCTCCTCCTCGCGCAGATATTTGTAGAGGAGCGGCTGTGAGGACATAAACTTGTATTCGGGGTACCGTTTCATCAGCTCCAGCACGATGGAGAAGGTGCGCTGTACCTTCTCCCGCGTCTGCGCCAGCGTCCACAACCACGCGCAGTCGATGTGCGTATGTCCGATACAGACGGTGGTCGTTTTCTGCTCACAGCAGTATTTGCCGTAGAACTCGTCCTCCAAAAACGCCCGCGCCCGCTTGATCGACGCGCGGAACGCATCCGATTGCAGATCATACAACTCCAGCATGGACACCGCGCGGAACAGATAGGACAGGATCTTGGCGTATTCATCCGATTCCTTGTTGAGATAGGAAAGCATCTCAAACGGATAGTAGAGGTCGTAATACAGCCCGAACGCATCATCATCGCGCACAAAGGTCTCTGCCACCAGTGCCGATTGCGGGACATTCGGCCCGGTATAGGCATAGATGTACACATCGTTTTCCTGCCCGGGGGTCAGCGGCACGTCGCGGTGGTTGACATCCATACCCATCCGGAGCTTGCCGTTGATATACAGAATAAACTGCGGATTGAGCGCATCCCAGCCGATCTTGCCGGAAAAGACCCGCAGGAAGGTGTTTTCCCCGGTCGGCGACAAAGTGAAATGGAACCACGCATGGCTGTCATTTCCGGTGCCCCAGCTGTTGCCGCTCGTGAACGGCGCAAATGCCTCCGGCGCCGGCGGGGTGTCGTCGGTCTTGTAGGGGATATTCTCCGCGATGGTGATACCCTCGACGGTGCGCACCTCGGTGTCGCACGCCTCGGATATGATTTTGAAATACCGTTTGACCTTGCGATAAGCGTCTCTTTGTGTTTGCATAAAAAAATCCCTCCCTTTACCGATCATTGTAGCACAAGGCAGGTTGCAAAACAAATGGTATTGTGATATACTTAAAAAAAGGAGTGAACGCCGTTGGAGCCGAAGTTATTGACCGCCGAGCGATTTGTAGACCGGCGCACCGGGATCGGCTATCGCTATGTTTTCAGCGAAACCGAGTATTTCCGCCCGCACTATCACGACTACTACGAGATTTTCATTTTGCTGGATGGCACCGCGATGCATTGGGTCAACGGCGAAAAAACAAAGCTGTGCCCGGGTGATGTGGTATTCATTCGGCCTGCCGATACCCACGACTATTTGCCGCACGGCGGTCAGCCGTTTTCGTTTCTCAATTTGACCTTTGATGCCACGACCTTTGACGAAATGGCGGCATTCCTCGGCGCGGGCTTCGGCACGGTGGGACTGCTTAAGGCATCTATGCCACCCTGCGCCCGGCTGACCGATGCCGGATTGGACTGGCTGGAGGCAAAAATGGCGGAAATACGCACCACCGATGCCGCGGACGACCAGACCCGCAAAACGCTGTTGCGCATTTTTCTGTTCCGGCTGTTCACCCGCTGTTTTGCGGATTTCCCCGAGGACGCGGCACCGGTTATGCCGGGGTGGCTGTCCGATTTATGCGCGCAGATGAAGCGGGACGGCAATTTCATCGGCGGCGCACAGCGTATGGTCGCGCTGTCCGGTCGAACCCGCGAGCACGTCGCCCGCAGTGTCAAAAAGTATACGGGGCTGACCGTATCGGAATGGGTCAACGATCTGCGCCTGCGCTATATCGCCGATATGCTCCGCAACAGCAACCACGGCATATCACGGATCATTCTGGAAAGCGGATTTAATAACGAAAGCTGGGCAGCATCGCGGTTTAAGGAAAAATACGGCACCACAATGTCCCGCTATCGCCACGACGGCGAGCAATAGAAACAAGAGTAGCCCGACGGGAGCGAGCCGTCGGTTTCCGCGCGGTGCGTCGGGGACACCGCACAGGCGCAAAACCGTGAAAGCCTCCCCTGCCTAAGGGGAGGTGGCATTTTGCAACGCAAAATGCCGGAGGGGTTGTCGATATACGCACAAACCTCCGGCTACGCACAAGCCGAAGCCCTTATCATCTAACGTCTAACGTCTAAAAAACGGACTGACGCTTGCGGAGTGTCCTTTGAACACTCCGCAAGCGTCAGTCCGTTTTTCTCTTTTAGTCCCGATATAAGTTCATACGGAACAGGGCGGTTTCGTCCTCCTGATTTTCACAGACGACCGTGGCTTCCTCGATCGTGCCCTGCGAAATCGCGCCGGACAGCACGAGTAATTGCGTCAACCGACTTTTCAGGTTGAGCACGTCTCCCTCGTTCGTTTTGAGGAACACATCCCCTTTTGATCCCGCGGCAAACTCCATCAGCTTCGCAAAATCAAAATCGTGTATTTGCACTCCTTCCATCGCACAGATCCTCCTATCTTATGGATTTATGTATAGTATAGCGGAAAATCGCGCAAGATACAACCGGTAATTTTCATTTTTCCATATTTTTTTAAGGATTTACAATGTATTCACAATTTCCTCTTGACAGAGTTGGCAGTTGGTGGTACTCTATTGTTAGCACTCGGGCGTATTGAGTGCTAAATCAAGAAGGGAGACGCGATGCGGATGGAACTGGACAGCCGAAAAGCCCGTATTCTGTCGCTCATCATCGAGTCCTATATCGCCACCGGCGAGCCGGTTGGCTCCAAAGCGTTGGCAGAGGCGCTGGAGAACCGCGTTTCCTCCGCCACGATCCGCAACGATATGGCGGTGCTGACCGCCGCCGGCTATCTCGAACAGCCTCACACCTCCGCCGGTCGTCTGCCGACCGCCAAGGCATTCCGGCTGTATATCGATCGGCTGATGGATCGCCACCCGCTGACCGAACAGGATCGCCGCCGCATCGACGAAACGCTCGCCGGCGCCGCCGGAGACCCGATGCAGCTACTGGAGGATGCCTCCCGCGCGCTTGCCGACGCGACCGGCTATGCCGCCGTCGCCGCCAAGCCTGCCCAGAAGGAGATCAGCATCGCCCGCATTGACGTGATGCAGATGTCCCCGCGCAATATGGCAGTGGTACTGGTGCCGGAAAAGGGCGCCCTGCGCACCCGGATGTGCCGCTGTCAGCGGGATATTCCGTCCGCGGTCACGGTCGCGCTGTCCGATTACCTGTCCCGCAAGTTCCTCACCCGCCCGCTGTCCTGCGTCACGCTGGAGGCGATGCAGGAGATCCTCATCGAGCTTGGCGAAGCGGGGCTGGCGGTCGCGCCGATCCTGTCGGCGTTCTACGAGCTGGTGCAGGAATGTGCCGCCTCCGAGGTGATGCTGTCGGGACAGCTCAATCTCCTGCGCCACCCGGACTATGAGCTGGAAAGCGCCCGGTCGCTGATGGGCTTTTTGTCCGAGCGCAGTCGTCTGAGCAGTATGCTCAGCGATCAGCCGGAGAACGGCTTACAGGTGGTGCTGGGCAGCGAGGACGTGCCGGAGCTCAACGGCTCCAGTATGATCGTCACCCACTATTCGCTCGGTATGCGCGGGCAGGGCACCATCGGCATTATAGGCCCGGTGCGGATGAACTACGCCGATGCCATCCCGCGTATCGAATATTTTGCCAATGCCGTCGGACGGTTGCTCAGCGAATTGTTTGACGAAGACGAATAATAGCCTGTCAGGCTGAAGGAGGAAAACCCGATGGACGAAGAAAAGAAAGAGCCGGTCGTCGAAGAAACGGCCGCCGGCACGCCGGATGCGGCTCCGGCGGAAGAAAAGAAGCCCGAGAAAAAAAGCAAAAAGCGCGCCGAGATCACCGATCTGGAGACGCGCCTCGAGGCGGCGCAAAAGGAGCTGGACGATCTGCAGGATCGCTACCAGCGGATGCTGGCGGAATACGCCAACTACAAGCGCCGCACCGACCAGGAAAAGGAGCAGATCGGCGCTTACACCAAAGCCGAGCTGCTGACCGGTCTGCTGACCAGTCTCGACAATATGGAAAAGGCAATCGCCGCACCGGAGGGCGCGGAATACAAGACCGGCGTCGATCTTGTCCTGCGGCAATTCATAGATGCCCTGCATAAGCTGGGGCTGGAGGAGATCGAAGCGGAAAACGCTCCGTTCGACCCCAATCTCCATAACGCCGTGATGCGCGAGGATGCCGACGGCGTGGAGCCCGATACCGTCACGGCGGTATTCCAGAAGGGCTATAAATGCGGCGACCGCGTTCTGCGCCCCGCGATGGTCAAGGTCGCCAACTGAAACCCGGCTAATAAGGAGTTTTTCCTTTTAGATAATCACCAAACCAACCAAGTGTCATATAATTTAGGAGGTAATCATTATGGCAAAAATCATCGGTATTGACTTAGGTACCACCAATTCCTGCGTTTCCGTGATCGAGGGCGGCGAGGCCGTCGTCATCCCCAACGCCGAGGGTGCCCGCACCACTCCGTCGGTCGTCGCGTTCAAAAAGGACGGCGAGCGCATCGTCGGTCGTGTGGCAAAGCAGCAGGCTGTTTCCGCGCCGGATCGCACCATTTCGTCCATCAAGCGCGATATGGGCACCGACCGCAAGGTGAACATCGACGGCAAGGCGTACACCCCGCAGGAGATCTCCGCGATGATCCTGACCAAGCTCAAGCAGGATGCGGAGGCGTATCTCGGCGACACCGTCACCGAGGCGGTCATCACCGTGCCGGCGTATTTCACCGATGCCCAGCGGCAGGCGACCAAGGATGCCGGTAAGATCGCCGGTATGGAGGTCAAGCGTATCATCA
>CALDHV010000134.1 GCA_937902305.1 uncultured Clostridia bacterium | reverse complement strand
TGCCAACAATGAAATAACTTCTGAAGACGTTGACAGAGCAGTAGAAAACGCAAAGACCTCTGTTCAGATTGCTGCGCATCAGAATATTATACACATACTTCCACGTGAATTTGTTGTTGACGAACAAAACGAAATAACAAATCCCAAGGGTATGGTTGGGAACAGACTTGAAGCTCATGTGCACATAGTAACAGGTGCCATTACTGCCATAAAGAATCTTGAAAAGAGCTGTCAGATGGCCAGGTTACAAGTTGAAGAAGTTGTCCTGCAGCAATATGCTTCTAGTCTTTCTGTTCTGACCGAAGACGAACGCAGATTAGGCGTCGCAATGATAGATATTGGTGGTGGAACGTCTGATATTATTGTCTACAAAAACGGACATGTTGAGTATTCCAGCAGCATTGACCGTGCAGGTAGCAATATAACAAACGATATAGCTTATATGCTAAAAACATCTACCGACAAAGCTGAAGAACTCAAAAAAACACATGGTTATGCTTTTTCTGACTTAGCAGACAAAGACACCATAATAGAGTTCCCTGTTGCAGGTGGAGATAAAATTCAAACACAAAACCAGCACTATCTTGCACAAATAATAGAAGCTGCCATGGATGAAATATTCAGAACAGCAAAGGTTAAAATAGAAGAAGCTGTCAAATTGGATGAACTACCAGCAGGGATTGTTCTTACCGGTGGCACTTCACTATTGAAAGGGTGCACAGATCTTGCTGAAGGAATTTTCAATGTTCCTGTAAGAATTGGAAATCCAATAGAAATAAGCGGTAGGAAAGACCTGGTTTGTAAACCGCAGTATTCTACTGCATTAGGTCTTATCAGATACGGTGCACAAAATTATCATGCACCCACTAGCGAACCGGGTAGGTTTAGTGGTATATTTAATAAAATTAAAGATTTTTTTGCAAAGTTCTTTACGGACTGAAAATTATATAGTAAATTATTTGCAAAAGAGAGAACGAAAAATGTTGATATTAATAAATTTAATTTATGGAGAATAAAATGCAAAATGAAAAAACTATTTAGGAAACATGCCACATGACATATCACGTCAATGCCTTCTTGGGAAAAGATTGTGCCGATGATGTACGATAAAGGTCTTGACGGCTGGTCTGATAAAATAGTTCGGCTTGTTTATAATCCCGAGCGTTCAGAGCGTTATAATGTACCTTTTGGTCGTCCTTAGATATCATATCGCCGTGAGGCGATATATCATTACAAAAACTGACCCGGCATTTTCAATGCCGGGTCAGTTTCTCACTTATACTCTATCGGCACATCCAGCTTCCATACACCGTTGTCGAGCTTCATCTTGAAGACCGCTTTCCCCTGCCCCGTTTCTCCGAGTGTCTGCGTCCAGTCCACCTCGGTGACAAGCGTGTCCTCATCCCGCGACACCTGCCGCGCGGTCGAAAAATCGTACTGCCGGTAATCGGGATGTCTCTCCGCGCCGGAATAGGCATACAGCGAATAGTCGTATTCGCAATAAAGCGGCCGTTCGGCGGCATCCCGGAATGCGCCGTAATCATCCGTGAACAGATTTGCTGCCTCGATAAAATGCTCGGTCACGGCGATACGCAGGGTCTGCTGTATCCCGCTCCATTTCATATACTCCGTATCCGTTACCAGCCAATAGTCGGGATAGCCGCGCAGCGTCTTTTTCTTATCCATCGCCACCTGCTCGATCGGCGAGCCGAGCAGATACGCCATCCGGCGATATTGCGTATAGACATCCTGCGTGATGCCCGCCGGCGTATCCGGCACAACGCGGGGCGGCAATGTCGTTACGGCGGATGTGGCGTTGCCGCCTTTTTCACCGTTTCCGCCCTTGCTCGCACAGGAATGACACCCGCCGAGCATCGTCATCACGAACAGCCCCAACGCCGCCAGCGTCAAAATCCGTTTTTTCATCCTTATTCGTCCCTTTCTGAAAGTCTTTCCCGCATTATACCGAAAACGACGATGCGCGTCAAGCAAAACATCATCCCTTATAGTAATATGATTGGAAATCATCGGTATACGCCAATGCGATACTTGCGGCTCCATGGGTCTCCGGGGAAGCATCCTTACGCGATCCGTGGAAGAACAAAAGATACCGGTGGGCGCACCATGACGGCGCTTCCATAACAAATCCGGCGGTCAGCCGTCCGCTCGCCCAGTCCCAATGCTCCCGATCGAGAAAATGAACACCCTCATCCGTCCAGTGCACCAGATCGGGAGAGGTTTTGTGACCGATGCCGTCCTCCGGCGAATGGAAAAGGTGATACAAGCCGTCTTTCACAATGACGCAGGCATTTTCGCCGCCATCCGTACGTCCCAAATATGTCCAATTTACCCTATCGGCTGATACGCTGTGAGAAACCCCGTTTTGCTTGAAAAACAGGTGATACAGGCTTTCGGTTTCTTTGTCAACGAACATATACGGGTCGATCATACGCCCCATAGCACCGATCTCCGTCTCCCCTTTCGGATAAATCAGCTCCGGCACAGAAAAATGAACAAAATCCGGCGTATTGAGACAGTACAGGCGGGCATCCTCGGAGGCATACGGTCTTTCCTCCCACGGAAAAGGCATCGGATAAGAACAAATGCAAATACTGTACCCCTGCGCCGTTTTCAGAATATTTCCGGGACTGCTGAAATTAAGATCTCTGTTTTCTTCCGTCAAACAGCGCGGTTGTGTCCAATGGATCAGATCGGTGCTTTCGGAAAGCCCGATACGGTTCAGTAAAAACCCATCCTTCAAAACCGATACCGTCATAAACAGAAAAAAAGTATGACCGTCATAATAGCAAGCGGGGTCTCGATACGCGGTCACGGGATCGCCCGGAATAATCGGGGCAAAATTGAGCTTCATCACGGACACCTCATAAACAATTTTGTCTCATTATAATTTTTCGCGTGCCTATTGTCAATAAAAACCTGCTTAGCAAAACCGCAAAAAAGCCTTGACAAAAGCCCGTCGATTAGGTATACTGAACAGGATAAAAGCGTTGACGGAGATTAACCGACCGGAGCTGTTTCAGAGAACGTGCCTGCGGCTTGCCGCGCTGTGAGGGCACCGACACCGACGCCGGACGCCCCTCCTGAGCCCCGCCGACAACGGCGGCGTCCCGACCCGCGTTAAGGGCGAATAAGCGGCGCGGCAAAAACCGCGCAATTTGGGTGGTACCACGGAGCCTCCGTCCCATTGCGGACGGGGGATTTTTGTTTTTTCACCCGAAAAGGAAAGGATGATCGTAAAATGGCAAAAGAACTGAAAAAATACGGCGTCAACGAGCTACGGGAGATGTACCTCTCCTTCTTCGAGAGCAAGGGACATCTGCGTCTGCCGAGCTTTTCGCTCGTCCCGCAGAATGATAAAAGTCTCCTGCTCATCAACGCCGGTATGACCCCGCTCAAGCCGTATTTCACCGGCGCCGAGATCCCGCCGCGCAAACGGGTCACGACCTGCCAGAAATGTATCCGCACCGGCGACATCGAAAACGTCGGTAAGACCGCTCGTCACGGCACTTTTTTTGAGATGCTGGGCAATTTCTCCTTCGGTGATTATTTCAAGCACGAGGCAATCAACTGGTCGTGGGAGTTTCTGACCGAGGTGGTCGGGCTGGATGCCGACCGGCTGTATCCGTCGATCTATCAGAATGACGACGAGGCGTTCCAAATCTGGAATGAGGAGGTCGGCATCCCCGCCGACCGCATTTTCCGCTTCGGTA